>PAZE01000010.1 GCA_002716065.1 Crocinitomicaceae bacterium
ATCCTTTTGTTTTTTTTGAAGGCCCCCCTTCAGCTAATGGTCTTCCTGGAATTCACCATGTAATGGCAAGGGCGTTAAAAGATCTTTTTTGTCGTTACAAAACATTGAAAGGCTTTAGAGTAAACAGAAAAGCAGGTTGGGACACACATGGTTTACCTGTTGAATTGGGGGTTGAGAAAGAGCTTGGAATAACAAAGGAGGATATTGGTAAAAAAATCACTGTAGATCAATACAATATCGCTTGCAAAAAAGCGGTAATGAAATACACAGATATATGGAATAATCTCACAAAAAAAATGGGTTATTGGGTTGATATGGAAAACCCATATGTAACTTATGAAAATAAATATATTGAATCTGTTTGGTGGTTAATTGGACAATTATACAAGAAAGATTTAATGTATAAAGGATATACTATACAACCTTTTTCTCCTGCTGCTGGAACAGGTCTTAGTTCTCATGAATTAAATCAACCCGGGACCTATAAAGATGTAAAAGACACCACTGTTGTTGCTCAATTTAAGCTAAAAAACCCTAAAAAAATTGGTGTAGATGAAGCTCATTTTTTAGCCTGGACTACAACCCCATGGACACTTCCATCCAATACAGCACTGGCTGTTGGCAAAACCATTGATTATATATTGGTTAAAACCATTAATCAATATACTGATAAATCCGTTAATGTTATTCTTGCTAAAAATCTACTAGATAAATTAATTCCGTTAGAGAACGAAGCTAATATTGTTAAGCGCTTAAAAAAAGACAACCCAAACTTTTCTGGTGATTACGCTAAAACAGCTCTTGAAATAATAAAAAACCAACGTCAAATAATAAAGGAGTTTAAGGGAGAAGAATTGGTTGATATAAAATATGAGCAACTTCTGCCTTATGCTCTGCCATATGAAAATGCAGAAAATGCTTTTAAAGTTATTGCTGGTGATTTTGTAACCACTGAAGATGGAACTGGAATTGTACACATTGCTCCAACTTTTGGACAGGATGACGCCTTGGTTGCTAAAGAGGCTAATGTTCCTCCAATGCTGGTCTTAGACGAAAACCAAAACCCCGTTCCTTTAGTTGATTTACAAGGAAAGTTTAGACCTGAAATGGGTGAGTTTTCTGGAAAATATGTGAAAAATGAATATTATTCAAAAAATAATATTCCTGAAAAAAGTGTTGATGTTGAACTTGCTATAAAACTTAAAACAGAGAACAAGGCTTTTAGGGTTGAAAAATATGAACATAGCTATCCACATTGTTGGAGAACTGATAAGCCTGTTTTGTATTATCCTCTAGACTCTTGGTTTATAAAAGTTTCTCAAGAAAAAGAAAAGTTGGTTTCTTTAAATCGTAAAATTAATTGGAAACCAAAAAGTACTGGGGTTGGAAGGTTTGGAAATTGGCTTGAAAACGCAAATGATTGGAACCTTTCTCGGTCTAGGTATTGGGGAATACCCATTCCTATTTGGAGATCTGAGGACGGAACAGAAGAAATTTGTATTAGTTCAGTTGAACAGCTTAAAATGGAGTGTGAAAAAGCTGTTGTTGCTGGCTTAATGGACAGCAATCCATTAGCTGGTTTTGTTGTTGGTGATATGTCTAAAGAAAACTACGATAGATTTGATTTACACAAAAATTATGTTGATAGTATTACTTTAGTCTCCCCATCGAATAAACCAATGTACAGAGAAAAGGATTTGATTGATGTTTGGTTTGACTCTGGTAGCATGCCTTTTGCTCAATGGCACTACCCTTTTGAAAACACCTCTTTAATTGAAAACCAAACTGCTTATCCTGCAGATTTTATTGCCGAGGGCGTTGACCAAACAAGGGGGTGGTTTTACACCTTGCACACAATTTCATCATTAGTTTTTAATTCTGTTGCATATAAAAATGTTATTTCTAATGGGTTGGTTTTGGATAAAAATGGCCAAAAAATGTCTAAGCGTCTTGGAAATGCAATCGATCCTTTTGAAACTCTTTCAAAATATGGTCCTGATGCCACTCGTTGGTACATGATTACCAATGCTCAACCATGGGATAATTTAAAATTTGACTTAGATGGAATTACTGAGGTTCAGCGAAAGTTTTTTGGAACACTTTATAACACCTACGGATTTTTAGCTCTTTATGCAAATGTTGACGGTTTTAAAGGAGATGAAAAAAAGATTCCAATTAATGTTAGACCTGAAATTGACCGATGGATAATTTCAAAATTAAATTCTTTAATCGCTGAAGTTGACACTTCTTATGAAAATTATGAACCCACAAAAGCGGGAAGAGCTATTCAATTGTTTGTAATAAATGAATTAAGTAATTGGTATGTTCGTTTATGTAGAAGGCGTTTTTGGAAAGGAGATTATACAGAGGATAAAATTGCTGCTTATCAAACCTTACATGAGTGTTTATTAACTGTCTCCATATTAGCTTCACCTATAGCTCCATTCTACTGCGATAAACTATATAGAGATCTAACATTTTTGTCTTCACAAAAAGAGTCTTCTGTTCATTTGTGTTTATTTCCTAAACTAAATCGTACTAATATTCATGTTGAACTAGAAGAAAAAATGGCGGTTGCACAAAATATTTGTTCTTTAGTTTTAGGGCTTAGAAAAAAAGAAAAAATTAAAGTTCGTCAGCCGTTGCAAAAGCTTATAGTTCCTGTAGAAGATGCTGTTTTTAAAACAAGGATTTCGGCTGTTGAAAATTTAATTCTTTCAGAGTTAAACATTAAAGAGTTGGAGCTTATACCTGCTGATAGTGCTTTTTTAGATAAAAAAATCAAACCTAATTTTAAAACAATTGGCCCTAAATATGGGAAGCAAATGAAAGGTTTATCTAAGCTAATTGCTGATTGGGGGAACAAAGAAATTAGACTTATTGAAAAAAACAAAGGTTGGAGTGGCTTGGTGGATGGTTCTTTAGTTCAACTATCTGAAGAGGATTTAGTTATCGAAACTGCTGATATTCCTGGATTTTTAGTTGCCTCTGAGGGTGGGTTAACCGTTGCATTAGATGTTCAAATTTCTAAAACCTTAAAAGAGGAAGGTTTAGCGAGAGAGTTTGTTAACAGAATACAAAACCACCGAAAAGAAATGGGTTTAAATGTTACGGATAAAATTAACATTTCATTAAAATCAAACCTTGAAATTAATCAAGCATTAAACAACAATTTAAATTATATTTGCTCTGAAACACTCGCTAACTCCTTGGAGTTTGTAGATGTGGTTTCAGGTTCAACTGCTGAACTTGATCTAGGAAATGGAGCAATTGCTGAATTTACTATTAATAAATTAAATTAATTGTTATGAGTACAAATAGATATAGTGATAAAGAGCTAGAAGAGTTTAAAGCAATTATAGACTCTAAGTTAAAAGAAGCAAAAGAAGATTTAGTATTACTAAAAGGATCTCTTTCTCACAAAGATGATCACGGCACTGATGATACTGGTCGTTCTTTTAATATGATGGAAGATGGATCGGAAACACTTATGAGAGAAGAAATGGCTCAACTAGCTGCTAGACAAGAGAAGTTTATTAAAAATCTTGAAAACGCATTAATAAGAATTAACAATAAATCCTATGGTGTTTGTAGGGTTACAGGAAAGTTAATAAATAAAGACCGCTTAAGGCTTGTTCCTCATGCAACCCTAAGTATTGAAGCAAAAAAAGCTCAAGATTAATTTGTTTTGAAGACCTCAACTCTTGCTTATTTATCTGTAATTACCATTTTAATTGTTTTAGTTGTTGATCAAGTTCTAAAGCTTTGGATAAAATCTTCTTTTGAATTAAGTAGTCTTATTCTTGATTGTGGGGTTTTAAAACTTCAATTTATTGAAAACCCTGGAATGGCTTTTGGTTGGTCTTTTGGAAACATTTGGGGTAAAATTACATTGAGTGTTTTTCGTGTTATTGCTGTTTTTTTTATTGGTATTTACATTAAACGGCTTATAAAAACTGGTGCACATGCTTTTTTTATAGTGTGTATCTCTCTAGTTTTTGCTGGTGCTTTGGGAAACATTATAGATAGTGCATTATACGGTTTGCTTTTTGACTCGGGAACCACTTGGAGCGACCAATACCAGGGTTGGGTACCGTATTTTGGTGTTTCTTCAATGGATTTTTCAGGATATACTGGGTTTTTGCAAGGTTGCGTGGTAGATATGATTCATTTAGAGTTTTTCTGGCCTTCTTGGGCTCCTTTTAATTTGGCGGGTAAAGAAGTATTTCCTCCTGTGTTTAATATTGCAGACTTTTCCATTTCTTTTGGTGTTTGTTGTATTATTGTTTTTTATAAAAAAATAGTCCGCGATGAGGATTTTAAATTCTTTACAAAATAAACACCTCTTTTTTATCCTTCTTTTCTTTGGTTGTACTTCTTTGTTTTCTCAAAAAATTGTTTGTGGTCCTGTTCAGGGAAACACCTCGGATAGTTCTGCTACGTTTTGGTTGTTAACTAAAAAAAATTCTTCCCTTTCAATAAAAACACCTTCTTCCTCATTTATTCATTCATCAGAAATTAAAGAAGATACTTTTGTTAATTCTTCCTTTAAAAAATTTCGTGCTTATACTGTAACTATCTTTTTCAACAACCACCAAAAGAAACAACTACCTTTCTCTTTTGTGGTTGATAAGAACACTTATAATCATTCCATTTTACTTTCATCTAAAAACGATTCATCATTCTTTTTTGGTTCTTGTGCCTACATTGGAAAAGGGTTTTCTAAAATTTACAGACCCTGGAATAAAACAAAAATTTTTAATACAATAGCAAAGGATGACCGTTCGAAGTATATGATTTGGATGGGCGATAACGTTTATCTAATCTTAAATCATGATTTAAAAAATAGTTTTCAAATATACAAGCGCTACTTAGGTGTTAGAAAACAAAGGAACATGAACTTTCTTCTTTCAAGCAGAAAACAACATTATGCCACTTGGGACGATCATGATTTTGGACCCAATAATTGTGATGGAACATTTAAAAACGCACACTTAACCTCAAGTGCTTTTAAAAGTTTTTGGCCTAACCCAAAGCCCGTTCAAGAAAAAGGTATTCACTATGCTTTTACAAAAGGTGACGTTACTTTTTTAATGACTGATGGTAGAACATTTAAACGAACTAATGACACTATTTTACTAGGAAGAAAACAATTAGGTTGGATAAAAAAAGAATTAATTGAGTCTACATCTACCTTTAAGGTGATTGTAATGGGGAATCAATTAATAAACAAAGGTCATCATGAATCATATTACGATTTCAAAAGAGAAAGAGCAGAGTTAATTTCATTTATTAACAACCACAAGATTCCTGGTGTACTGTTTTTCTCTGGAGATAGACATCACAGCGAAATAAATGTAGAATCTCATCAAAACTTCTATCCTATTTACGATATAACATGCTCTGCCCTATCAAGCCCTAGACGGTTACACTTAAAAAGAAAAGAAAAAAACAAGCAAATCTCAACAAGAATTAAAAACTCTTTTATTGTTAAGCACAATTATGGATTATTTAGGGTAATCAATAATAATGGGGAAAAATCTGCAGAAATTAAGTTCTTAAATAAATACGGAAAAACTATATACTACTATTCTATTTCCGAAAAATCTCTTGGTTATTAGAAAACAATATTTACAATTTTTTTTGGCACAACTATTATTTTCTTAGGTGTTTTTCCCTGTAAATATTTTTCTGTTTGCTGAGCATTTAACACCTCTTTTTCTATTTCTTGCTTGGTTAGTGTTGTCGGTAATTCCAAAACAAACCTCATTTTACCATTAAAAGAAATGGGGTATTTGTGATTTTGTTCCAATAAGAACTCTTGTTTTAGCTCTGGGAACCTTTCATAACATATACTTTTTTTATTCCCAAGCTTACTCCAAAGCTCTTCAGAAATATGGGGAGCATAAGAAGATAACAAAAGACAAAAATTAGATAAAACTTCTCTGTTTTTGCACTTAATAGCCAGTAAATCATTAACACAAATCATAAAAGCAGAGACGGGAGTATTAAATGAAAACCTATCTAAGTCTTCTTTTATTTTTTTTATGGCTGTATGAATAATTTTTTGTTCTTGCTTAGTGGGTGTTTCATTGGAAACATTAAATTTTCCGTCTTTATGAAAAAGCTTCCACACTTTCTTTAAAAAACCATGAACCCCTGTTATTCCTTGTACATCCCACGGTTTGTGTTGTTCTAGTGGACCTAAAAACATTTCATAACAACGAAGTGTATCAGCACCAAATTTTTCTACCAACTCATCAGGTGTTTGAACATTATATTTTGATTTGGACATTTTATCTATTTCCCTTGCGCAGATAAATAATCCATTATCCTCATCAATAAATTCAGCGTTTTTAAATTCTTTTCTCCAAGATTTAAACTTCTTTTTGTCTAAGTAGTCTCCATCTAAAAAGTTAATATCTACATGTAAAGATGAAACATCATACAATGCTTTTTTATTTTTACTAATAAATTTTCCTGTTTTTTTGTCTCTAAAAATGAGTGCAGAGTTGCCCTGAATCATTCCTTGATTAATAAGTTTTATAAAGGGCTCACTAAAAGGTATAAAACCAAGGTCATGTAAAATTTTAGTCCAAAACCTTGCGTACAACAAGTGTCCTGTCGCGTGTTCTGCTCCTCCTATATAAAGATCTACATTTTTCCAATAATCCACTTTATTTTTTGACACAAATTCTTGATCATTTTGTGGATCCATATAACGTAGAAAGTACCAACTACTTCCTGCCCAACCCGGCATGGTGTTATACTCCATTCTATCTCCTGAAATTGTAGTTTTCCAAGAAGCTTTTTCTGCTCTTGCAAGGGGTGGTTGACCATCTTTTGTAGGTAAATATTTATCTATTTCAGGAAGTTGAATCACTTTATTTTCATCAATTAAATATGGTGTTTCTCCTTTATAGTATACTGGAAAAGGTTCTCCCCAATAGCGTTGTCTAGAAAAAACAGCATCTCTGAGTTTAAATTGTGTTTTCCCAAATCCTATTTTCTTTTTTTCTATTTCAAATATGGCAGTTGTAATTGCTTTTTTCACCTTTAAGCCATTCAAAAAAGAAGAGTTAGTTAACTCGACATCTTTTTCTGAATACGCATTTGTAGTTACGTCAATATTTTTAAATACATTAGGAATTGCAATATCAAAATGCTTAGCAAAATTCCAATCTCTTTGGTCTCCACATGGAACTGACATTACAGCTCCTGTTCCATAACTTGCTAAAACATAATCTCCAATCCATATAGGAATTTTAGTATTAGAAAAAGGATGAATGGCATATGCTCCGGTAAATTCCCCTGAAACCTCTTTAACATCACTCATTCTGTCTCTTTCAGATTTTAAAGACGCTTTTTTCTGATAGTTTCTTATTTTTTCATGTTGATTTTGTGTGGTTATTTTTTTTACCAATTCGTGCTCTGGTGCTAAAACTAGAAAAGAAACACCAAAAATAGTGTCAGGACGAGTAGTAAAAACTTCTATTTTGTCTTCTATACCTTGAACTTTAAATTCAATGGCTGCTCCCTTTGATTTACCTATCCAATTGCGTTGTATTTCTTTAATTGAATCGGACCACTCCAACTCTTCCAATCCTTTCAATAGTCGGTCTGCATATGCTGTAATACGCATACTCCATTGATTCATTTTTTTTTGCTCTACAGGGTGTCCTCCTCTTTCCGAAAAACCATCTTTAATTTCATCATTTGCTAACACTGTTCCTAGTTCTGGACACCAATTTACCCACGTTTCTGAAAGGTAGGCAAGCCTGTAATTTAAAAGAATCTTTTGCTTTTTCTCTTCAGAAAAATTAGTCCATTGTTTTTCAGAAAACTCTTCAGTGAAATCTGTTGCTGCTTGAATATTTACATTCCCATGTTTATTAAACTGGTTGATTAATAAATCAATGGGTTGAGCTTTATCTTCTTTGGTGTTATACCATGAGTTGTAAATTTGTTTAAAAATCCATTGTGTCCATTTATAGTATTTTGGATCTGAAGTTCTTACTTCTCTATCCCAATCAAACGAAAATCCAATTTTATCCAATTGTTTTCGATAACCAGGTATATGATTACCCTCTTTATCTTTACCTCCCTGAATATTGGTAGCGGTTGTAACTGCAGGGTGTTGTCCTGTTTGAATAGCGTATTGTTCTGCTGGTAATCCAAAAGAATCATAACCCATAGGGTGTAAGACATTATAGCCTAAAAGACGTTTATATCTTGCATATATATCTGATGCTATATAACCCAAAGGGTGTCCTACATGTAATCCTGCACCTGAGGGATAGGGAAACATATCTAATACATAAAATTTTGGTTTAGACGCATCTTCCTGTACTTTATAGATATTGTTCTCCTTCCAGTACTGCTGCCACTTTTTCTCTATTTCTGAAGGTTTGTACTCACTCATAATAAAAATTGAAAAGACAAAATTACTTTTATCATCGAATTTTAAAACTATATCGCTTTAGGATTTTATTTTTTTCCTTCTATCACAACAACAAATTCTCCTTTAGGCTTCTTACTATTGTATTTTAGTTGCAATTCATGAATAGTTCCTGTTGTTGTTTCTTCAAATTTTTTGGTTAATTCTCTAGAAATAGAAATTTTTCTATCTTTTTCAAGGTGTTGCTCTAGCTCTTTTAATAATTTTTCTATTCTGTGTGGTGATTCATAAAGAACAATAGTTCTTTTCTCTTGAGAAAATTCTATTATTTTTTTTTGTCTTCCCTTTTTATGAGGTAAAAATCCTTCAAAAATAAATGTATCACAAGGAAATCCAGACTGAAGTAATGCTGGAACAAAAGCGGTTGGTCCTGGAAGAGTGATTATTTCTAATCCTTGCTTTAGGCCCTCTCTTATTAATAAAAAACCTGGATCACTTATTGCGGGTGTTCCTGCATCACTTACCAAAGCAAAACTTTTGTTTGCTTCAAGCATTTCTTTAACAATAGATTTTGTGATTTTGTGCTCGTTATATTGATGATAGGACCTTAACGGAGTTGATATGTTATATTGCTTTAGTAAATGGCTTGTTGTTCTGGTGTCTTCAGCTAAAATTAAGTCTACCTGATTTAATAGTTCAATTGAACGAATGGTAATGTCTTTAAGATTACCTATTGGTGTTGGAACAATATAAAGGCAACTCATTGTTGGTTATTTGTTTCAATTTTATTAATTAAAAAACGCATAAATTCACCCTCATTTTTCAAGTTCGTTCCTATGCTAATTTTATTCTTCTTGTTTTTTCTTATGTAATATTTTTTTTTGTCTGTTGTCAATACTATTTTACAAATATCATCAATAAAATAAGCACAACTTATTTCTGCAATATTATTTTCATTTAAATCTGTTATTTGTATGCTTTGAATTTCATGATTAACGGAATTTGGGGTTGATTTATCTGACATCTTTGTTTGAAGAATTAATGTCTGATTTGTAAATACAAAATGATAAAAATAAATGTATTTTGTTTTGTTAGTTGTTAGTTGTGTTCTTAAAAAATAATTTTGGCCTAAACTATCTATCCAGCCATACTGATCTATAATTTCTTCTTTATTATTAATTGAAAAATCTATAGGTTTTATTAAAGGAGAAAGTTGAAAAAATCCCTTGGGATTAGGAACATAAGTATATTCAATAGTACTACTTATTTTTTGCCTATTAATATAAAATAATAATGAAAATTTTTCCTTAATTAAAAAGGTTGAATCTCCCTTTTTTAAGTTAAAATCTTCTGGAAATCTGACATTGGTTTTACCAGAAAATGATTTTGATAAAAAATAGCTTTTATCGTCATTAAATACTTCGATTGTTAATTGATTTTTTTTATTCTGAGAAAAAACTTCCTCAATAATAAAAAAGTTATCTCTAGCTACTTCAATTTTCCAATCTTGGGAAAAAACAAATAAAAAAGGGGTGGTGAAAAATAAAAACAACCCTATTTTCTTCATTAAATCAAATTAATTTTGGATAGCAAACCATCTTTAAAAGATCCTCCTATTGGAATTATTTTTTTGTTTCCTTCAAGAATGAGGTTTGGAGATTCAATTTCACTTATTTTATTAAGGTTAATGATGTACGACCTATGAACCCTTAGAAATTTATCTTCTGGCATTTTTTTCTGAATATCTTTCATTGTAGAATGAATAGTATATCTAGCCGAAGGTGTGTTAATTACAACATAATCTTTTAAAGCTTCAATGTAAATAACATCATTCGTATTTAATTTAATTAGCCTTGATTTGCTTTTTACAAAAATATACTCTGTATTGTCTTTGTTTTCAACAATATTATAAAGCATATCTCTTTCTTTAAGAATTTCCAGTTCCTTACTGTGTTTGTATAAAGCCATTTCAATAGAAGTGTGTAAATCTATCTCTTTATAGGGCTTTATAATGTATGCATAAGGTTCTGTTATTTTTGCTTTAGAAAGCGTGTTTTGGTCAGCATATGCTGTTAAATAAATAATGGGGATATTTTGCTCTTTTCTTATTTTCTCAGATGCTTCAATACCGTTTATTTTACCTTTAAGCATTATATCCATAATAATAATATCTGGATCTAATTTTCGTGCAGATGTAATTGCTTTTTCACCAGTATTTTCTATTCCTAAAACATTGTATCCTAACCTTTTAAGACTCAACTGTATGTCTTTTGCAACAATACTTTCATCTTCAACAAGTAAAACATTAACCTTTCCCATTTTTTTAGAAAAAAATTTTATTTATACGTTAATTTAAGTCATTTATCTATTAAAAAGAAATGATTATCTATCAAAAGTAATTAAATATTTTGTTCCCTTATGTTTTAAAAGAGTAATCTTTCCATCTATTTGACTAATCAATGTTCTAACCAACAACATACCCAAAGATCCTTCAGTATCAGAGTCTAATCCTTTTGTATATCCAATGCCATTATCTTCTACAATGATTTCAATTCTTTTAAATGTTGTTTTCTTTATGCTTATTGATATAATTCCTGTCTTCTGAGGAAATGCATATTTTAATGAATTAGATAATAACTCGTTTATAATTAATCCACAAGGAATAGAAAGATCCATAGATAAAAATACAGGATCAAGATCCAACACCAAAGAGATGTTGTTTTCAGCATATTGATAAGAGTGAATCATGCTCTTAGTTAAGTTTTCAATATATTCTGTGAAATCTATTTTATTAAAATCTTTTGTTCTATAAAGGTTTTCATGAATAAAAGACATGGACTTTACCCTATTTTGACTTTCTCTTAAAATTTCTAATGTTTTTTTATCATCAACATAAGAGGTTTGTAAATTCAAAATACTTGATATTACTTGTAGGTTATTTTTTACTCTATGATGAACCTCTTTTAACAACACTTCTTTTTCATTTAGTGATTTTCTTAATTCATCATTGGTAATCTTCTTCTCAGTTATGTCTCTTAGAATATCTCTTGATCCTTTAAACTTCCCATTTTCATATACTGCATTACTTGAAAGTTCAACTGTTTTTTTTCTTGATTTAGCATCAATAATATTAATTTCTAATCCTTTTATTTCTCCCTTCTCTTTTAATTCTTTTGATTTTATTTTTGTCTTTTTTAAATCATTTTTTTCGATAAAATCATATAAGTTAATTACCCTATCCTTATTTAACTTTAAACCGAATAAATTACATGCTTCAGGATTCATTTCTAGTATATCATTATTTTCATTAACAATAATAATAGCATCAGATAGATTAATAAATAGCTCCCTGTACCTTTTTTCGCTTTCTATAATTTTTAATTCAGCTTGTTTCTTTTCAGAAATATCTCTAGAAACACCCATATAACCAATCATCTCACCTAACTCATTGATAATTGGAGAAGCTGAAAGAAAAGAGACAAACACTTCTCCATTTTTTTTCTTATTTACCACCTCACCCCTATAAAAACCTTTTATGTTTATTTGACTTTTTATACTGCTATGTTGCTTTTGATCAACAAAAAGACTTTTCACTTTAATAGTAGGTATATCTTTTTTTTGGTACCCAAAAACTTTAAGGGCTGATGGGCTAAATTCTGTTATCTGATCGTTATTATCATATGCAATAATCATATCTAACGAACTATCAAAAATATTTCTTGTTATTTGTTCTGTTTGTTTTAGTTTAGATTGTGTTTTAAGATGTTGTAAAATTTCAACTTCTAGTTCTTTAATTGCATCTACAGTTTGTTTTTTTTGTTGAACCTCTATTTCTATTAATTGAAATTTATTTTTTTTAAAAAGTATATTAGCTATTTTAAAACGATGGGGTATTATTTTATTTTTTTCATCTAATAAATGAATAACTTTCGACCACTCTTTTTCTTTTTTATTTACAGCTTTTTTTATGTTCTCTTCGTCTGCAAAAGCATGTATTTTTGTTGAAAAATATTCTTTGTTTATATAGTTTTCTTTTTTTGCTTTTGGATTATTAAACAACTTTAAAAAGCGGTTGTTTAAAGCCATTATCTTTGTTTTTGAATTAAGTAAACAAAAAGCATTCTCTCTTTTTTCGTAAAAAGCAATAAAAAAATCTTCCAGAGTCATGATTTATTTTTTTTCTTTTTCACCTTAATGCCGTCTATTTTAAATTCTTCTCCATTTTTATATACTATTGATAAAACAACTTCTCCAATGAGATTATATTTTTTCCACTCCCCGTCCTTTTGTCCATTTGAATATTTTCCTATCTCTTTTACTTTTCCATTGTTGAAATAGTAAATGTGTTGGTCTATAGGAATGCCATTGATGAAACTTCCTTCAAAAGAAAGAAAACCATTACTATATGTGGTTTTCCATTCTCCATCCTTCAAGTCATCTACAAAATATCCTTCTTCTTTATGATCATTAACATAATAATACCAACTTCCTTCTTTTCTTCCATTAACATAATAACCTTTAGTAATTATTTTACCAACGGAATCTTGCTCTATTATCTCTCCTTCTTCTTTCCCATTTTTAAACGTTTCTTTTCTGTGAACAACAGCATTACTATGCCACCAAATCCACTCACCATCTGGTTTTCCGTTAATAAATCTACCTTTTTGCTGTAAAACAGAATTAGAAAAAAAATATTCCCATAACCCTTCCTGAATATCTTTATGATATCTTCCTTTTGCTTTTATAGAGCCATCTTCATAAAAATAGATCCATTCTCCAATTTTAAAATTTAATGAATCCACCAAGCCAGAAGATAATCTAATGTTGTTTTTATAATTATTACAAACGACTAATTTTCCTTTTTTATCATAGGTTCTAAAAGTTCCCTCTTTTTTATTATCAACAATAATTCCCTCTTCAATGGTTCCGTCATCATTTAGTTGTTTATTAAGTGTGAAAAATACTGGTGTTTTATTTTCTGAAATAATTCCATTCGTATAGTTTTCAATAGTTTCTATTCCTCCTTTTTTATTATACTTTTTTTCTTTTCCATTTAATTTACCGTGCAAATAGTCAGCTTCCCATTCTATTTTACCATTTGCATAAAAAGTTTTCCATTTACCATGACGCTGATTATTTTTATCGTAACGATTGATTTTTTCTTTAGATAATAACATTCCTAGATTATATTTCTTAATCGTAATTATGTTTCCAATTGAATCATAACTATAACAAAAATCATCAAGAACATTGTTTTTGTAATTATTTTTTTCTTTTAAAAAAGTACTATCAATTAAAATAAAAGCTTGAAAAATTAAGGCCTCACCATTTCTATTATCTTCTAAATAATTTACTTTTTCTAATAAAAATCCTTCCTTGGAATACAAAAAGAAAAAACCATTTTTATTGTTCTTTTTATAGTTAATTATTTTGTTAAGCTGACCAGTTGAAAAATAGAACTTCCATGTACTATCTAACGAAAAATTAGATCTATTTCCCTCAGATTTTAGAGTTCCATTCTCAAAATATGTTTTCCAATATCCATCTGGTTTTCCATCCTTTAACATCCCTTCACTGCTCACATTTCCATTTGGAAAAAAAAACTGTGTTTTTTGAGCCCCAACAGTTTTAACTAACATTAATAATATAAAATAAATTATATATAAATTTTTACTATTATTATTAGTATGTTGATACTGGTTATAACTATTGTTCTTATTTATTGTGAAAGTCATATATCAAAAAATAATAACATTTAATTAACAATTAAATAAAGCTTAACTAACTGCTTTTTAGGTTTTTCTAAATGTTATAAACAAAAACCAAAAAAACAAAACAGTTGTTTTTAGTTAATAATTTAAATTAAAAATACAATATAAAGTAGTTTATAATTTGTGGGCAAATATTTAAAAACAAATAATAAAATAAACGAATAAATAGGAATAAATTTTTGTTATATAAATAACTCAATAAAACAAAAACTATTGTAAAAATTAACTAACAAAATTTTAAAGTATATTTTTGTTTATTGTTAATAAAAAAGAAATGGAAATCAATATTAGTTCTGATCATGCTGGAGTAAGCCTTAAATCAACTATAGTAAATTATTTAAAAGAAAAAGTAAATATTCATGATTTAGGTCCTTTTAACGAAGATAGTGTGGACTACCCTGATTATGCTCATAAATTAATAAGTAATATGAAAACCAATAATGTTCCAATTGGTATATTGATATGTGGAAGTGCAAATGGTGTTAGTATGGCAGCTAATAAACACAAAAATATTAGAGCGGCTATTTGTTGGAACAAGGAAATAGCTGCATTAGCCAAACAACACAACGATGCTAATATTTTATCTTTACCAGCACGTTTTTTAACTGAACAACAAGCTTTAGATATTGTAGATACTTTTTTATCTACGAATTTTGAAGGAGGCAGACACCTTAGACGCGTAAATAAAATTAACTGTGATTAACGCCAAAAGCTTTTTATGTTTAATAATTGTTTTGTTTGTTTGTTCCTGTAGTATTTTTAAAAAAGTTTCGGAAATAAATTTAGAAGCTGA
The DNA here is from genome assembly GCA_002716065.1 of Crocinitomicaceae bacterium. Classification (GTDB taxonomy): domain Bacteria; phylum Bacteroidota; class Bacteroidia; order Flavobacteriales_D; family Parvicellaceae. The sequence goes on from PAZE01000010.1 coordinate 14,963, forward strand.
TTTTGTTCTCGCTCAAGAAATAGCAGAAGAAATAAAAATAGAGGACCTAATGAAGCATCTTTATGTGTTGTCTTCAGATTCCCTTGAAGGAAGAGAAACCACAAAGCCAGGACAAAAAAAAGCAGCAGAGTATATAAAAAATCAATTTATTAAAGATGGAATTTATCCAACAAAAACAGGAGAATATTATCAAAAATTTAATGTCTCAGTTACTGATTTCAACAGGGCAACCCTTTCTTTAAACAACCAAAAACTTGAATTAATTTCTGATTTTTATCTTTTTGGTAATACACATGACACTTTAATTTCAAATGCTGATGTTGTTGATGTTGGTTTTGGAATTGTTGATCAACAATATGATGACTACAAAAATTTAGATGTTAAGAACAAAGTAGTTATTATAAAGGAGGGCTTACCGCCAAATATAAATGTGTCGGACAGTTGGGAGAACTGGAGAAAAAAACAAAAAGTAGCAACAGAAAAAGGAGCTTTAGCGGTTATAACAGTTAAAAAAAACTATCAATCTTCTATTGATAGAATCGCACCCTTTTTATTGTATCCTCATATGAGAATGCATAAAGATGTGCTGTCAAAAGCTACATATATTCCTAATTTTTGTATTTCAAAAACCACTTATTTAAATTATAAAAAAGAGCCAAGTCTAACAGCTAGTTTCTCTGTTGATATTAATTATGAAGCTGAAACAGAAAATGTATTAGGTTATATTGAGGGAAGTCAGTACAAAGATGAATTGCTCGTTATTTCTGCTCATTATGATCATATTGGTTTTGATAATGGAGAGGTTTGCAATGGTGCAGACGATGATGGTTCAGGAACAGTTTGTTTACTCTCTTTGGCAAAAGCGTTTAGTATTGCAAAACAAAAAGGGTATGATTTTAAAAGAAGTATTTTATTTTTAGCTGTTTCTGGAGAGGAAAAAGGGTTGTTTGGCTCAAGGTATTATACTGATAACCCTATTTATCCTTTGGAAAATACAATTGCTGATTTAAATATTGATATGGTCGGAAGAATTGATACTATTCATACAGATATGAACTACATCTATTTAATAGGTTCAGATAAAATCAGTATGGATTTGCATAATATCAGTGAAAAAGTTAATCAGAACTACATTAAAATGGATTTAGATTACCGTTACAATAAAGACAGTGACCCAAATAAGTTTTATTATAGATCTGATCACTATAATTTTGCTAAAAATGATATCCCGGTAATCTTTTATTTTAGTGGAATCCATAATGATTATCACAAACCAACAGACGATTTTGAAAAAATAAATTTTGACAAACTTCATTTAACAGCAAAATATGTTTTTTTTACAGCTTGGGAATTGATTAATAGGGATAAAAAGTTAAAATAATTTAATGGAACAAGTAGTATTAGTTGATCAGCAAGATAACGTAACGGGTTTTATGGAAAAAATGGAGGCGCATCAAAAAGGCCTTCTTCACAGAGCTTTTTCCATTTTTATATTTAATTCTAATAATGAGCTTTTATTGCAACAACGAGCACTAAGCAAATATCATTCCGGTGGCTTATGGACCAATACTTGTTGTAGCCACCCACGAAAAAACGAAACTTTTATTGATGCTGCAAATCGTAGATTGAAAGAAGAGATGGGAATGAGCTGCACATTGGAAAAAGCTTTTAGTTTTATATATAAAGCCCACCTTGATAAAGGTTTGATTGAACACGAATTAGACTGGGTTTTCATTGGAAAAAGCAACAAGCAACCAATTTTAAATCCTAATGAGGTAGAAAATTATAACTACATTTCCCTTGAAGATTTAAATATGGATATTAAGCAAAACCCCGGCAGCTATACTGAATGGTTGAAAATATGTTTAAATGAGCTAAATAAACACATAGAAAAAGTCAACTACTTTGGAAAATAATAAAAACATTGGTGTTATAGGTGGAGGAAGCTGGGCAACAGCAATTGTAAAAATTTTACAAGAAAACAATTGTGTTTTTTGGTGGATGCGATCTATTGATCAGGCACAACACATAGAACAATATAAGCACAATCCAAAATACCTGTCATCAGCTGTCATTGATTCATCTAAAGTTTCTATAATCAATGATTTAACTACACTTATTAATAGGTCTGATATTCTAATTGTTGCTGTTCCTTCGGAGTTTATTCACGACACATTTTTAAATATTGATAAAAAAATAATATCAAAAAAGATTATAGTTTCTGCTGTTAAGGGAATTGTTCCACAGCTAAACCTACTACCAGCATTGTATTTTAATAATCAATTTAACCTTTCTAATAATTCAATTGCAATTGTCTCTGGACCATGTCATGCTGAAGAGGTTGCTATGGAAAAACTTAGCTACTTAACTTTTGCTTGTGAAAATATTACTGTTGCAAAACTGTTGGCCAACCAATTTAATACGAAATATATACGTTCATACGTAAGTGAAGATATGTTAGGGATAGAACTGTCAGCGGTGCTTAAAAATGTATATGCTATTTCTGCTGGTATTTGTCATGGATTGGGTTATGGAGATAATTTTATAGCGGTTTTAATTTCTAATTGTATTAAAGAATTAGAAGTTTTTCTTACGCAGCTATACCCTACTAATCGAAAAATTAATTCTACTGCCTACTTAGGAGATTTATTAGTTACTTCCTACTCTCTTCATAGTAGAAATAGAAGGTTTGGCAATTTAATTGGAAGGGGTTATTCTGTTAAGGCCGCAAAAAATGAAATGAACATGATTGCTGAGGGATATCATGCAAGCAAGTGTATTTATGATTTAAATAAATCCTATAAGGTTAATGCTCCTATAGTAAATGCTGTTTACCAAATATTACACAATTCTAACAAACCCAAAAAAGTTATCAAAGACCTATCTGAGTTAATGTCTTGAAAATCAAGCAATTACAAAAAAAGAAAATAAGCGTCATTTAAGCGATTAATTTAAAAAATACAACAGATAATACTTTTGCCACCTTAATAAGGCCTTAAATCGAATCTATTTATAATTTTTTAAGAATATATATTAAACTTGAATGATTTAGTTTGTTTTTTGCTTTTAAGTTTGATTTAAGACCATTCAAAAGACCAAGAATAAAATTCCCACCTTTTTTCTTTTCGCTTAATAAACTTATGTAATAGGCGTCAAAAATTAAGGGTTTAATATTGCTTAATTCAAAGTTAAATTTTGAAAAAAGAGCTTTAATGTCTTTTTTTCTAAAGTGATATAAATGAATAGGAACATCATATGCCACCCAGTTTTCTTTGTAAATTTTAGCATCGAAAGATTCGTGATTTGGAACAGCAACTATTAAATAACCACCTTTTTTTATTAATGAACTTATTGTTTTTAGGTCATCTTCAAGATCATATACGTGCTCCAGTACGTGCCACATTGTAACTATCGAAAAAGAATTTTCCCTTAGCTCTTTGGAGTTTAATCCAGGAAAAATAGTAAGGTTTTTAATCCTTTCTCTTGTTTGCAAATCCGGCTCTGTTCCAACAGTATTCCAACCCTTGTTTTTACAATATGAAAGAAACTCTCCAGTTCCACAACCAATATCAAGAAGTGTTTTCTCATTACTTAAATTACTTATAAGACGCTCTTTTTTAAATAATTGATAGTTTCTAACAAAATGATAGATGTAATTTATTAACCCTTTTTTTGTTCCTGAATGAGAAATATAATTGTTGCTTTTGTAATAATTTCCTATAGTCTCTTTTGTTGGAATAGGGTTGGTAAATAAAAACCCACATTTGCAGCATTTTGTAATAGTAAACACGTCATTACTTACGTTGTGATCAACAACCAAAAGGTGTTTTTCTTTTTCTTTTGCTTTACAAACAGGACAATATAATATGTTTTTCAACTGATGTTCCACGTGAAACAATTACCTACCTAAATATACCATGAGAACACTTATATCAGAGGGTTTTATTCCACTAATTCTAGATGCTTGTCCCAGGGTTTTAGGTTGAATAGAAGTAAGTTTTTCTTTAGATTCATTTGATAAGGAAGAGAACATGGTGTAATCTATATCGTTAGGTATTTTTACTTTTTCAAGCCTATTAATTTTTTCAGCAACATCTCTTTCTCTATTAATATATCCTAAATATTTTATTTCTATCTCTGCTTGTTCTAGAACTTCACTATTTATGTTGTTTTGGTTAATATAATTCTTCAAAGCATTGTTTGTCCTAACAAAGTCACTAATAGAAAGGTTTGGTCTAGACAATACTTTATCTATTTTCATTTTTTGACGTATTACTGTTGATGATTTTTTTTCAAGGGTTTCATTTATTTCTTCAGGAGAAGTTGATGTTTTTTTAATAAAGGAAATTGTTTTTTTAGTTTGATCTATTTTTTGCAGTACATTTTCAAGCATTTCATCAGTAGCTAAACCAATTTTATGCGACTTTTCTGTTAGCCTTATATCTGCGTTGTCTTGCCTTAATAATATTCTAAATTCTGCTCTCGAAGTAAACATTCTGTAAGGCTCTTTTGTACCTTTTGTAATTAAATCGTCAATCAACACCCCAATGTATGCATCATCTCTTTTTAATATAAAGGGTTCTTTTTCATTAATTTTTAAATGTGCATTTATTCCAGCAATTAATCCTTGTCCAGCGGCTTCTTCGTATCCTGTTGTACCATTAATTTGGCCACTAAAAAACAAGTTGTTTATTCTTTTAGTTTCAAGTGTGTGCTTAAGCTGTGTGGGTTGGAAAAAATCATATTCAACTGCATATCCTGGTCTAAACATCTTAGCTTTTTCAAAACCAGGAATACTTTTTAAACCTTTTAATTGTACTTCTTCTGGTAAACTACTTGAAAATCCGTTGATGTAGTATTCAATAGTATTCCAACCTTCAGGTTCTGCAAAAATCTGATGTCTAGGACGATGACTAAACCTTGATATTTTATCTTCAATCGAAGGACAATATCTTGGACCAACAGATTTAATTGCTCCATTAAACATAGGACTTCTATCAAACCCTTCTTTTAATATTTCATGCGTATCGTTATTGGTATAGGTAATAAAGCAGCTTTTTTGTTTATTTAAAAAAGTTGAATCAGAGGAGTAGGAAAATTTATTGGGTTTTTCATCTCCAGGTTGCTCTTCCATGGCTTTAAAATTTATACTTCTTCCATCAACCCTTGGAGGTGTTCCGGTTTTCATTCTACCCGCTTCAAACCCCAAATCCTTTAGTTGTTCAGTAATACCATAAGCAGCCCTCTCCCCCATTCTACCACCACCAAATTGTTTTTCTCCTAAGTGTATAACCCCATTTAAAAACGTTCCACTATTTAACACAACAGATTTAGCCAAAATTTCTATTCCCATTGCTGTTTTAACGCCTCTTACCGTGTCTTTTTTTACTAATATTTCCGTTACTAAGTCTTGCCAAAAATCAACATTGTTGTTTTTTTCTAGATTTAATCGCCAATTAGAGCTAAATAACATGCGATCACATTGTGCCCTTGGGCTCCACATAGCCGGTCCTTTTGATAGGTTTAGCATTTTAAATTGAATTGCACTATGATCAGTAACTAGCGCTGTTTTTCCTCCCAGCGCATCAATTTCTCTAACAATTTGTCCTTTTGCAATACCTCCAATTGCAGGATTACAGCTCATTTGTCCAATAGTTTCCATGTTCATGGTAATTAATAGAACAGAAGAGCCAAGGTTTGCAGCAGCAGCAGCAGCTTCATTACCGGCATGTCCTCCACCAACAACAATTACATCGTATTTTTTTAATAGTGCCATGTTTCACGTGAAACAAACATAAGTGTTTGATTTACAACACTTTAGTTGTTTAAAATAGTTAGAAATTTATTTTCAAGCTCTCGCATTTCCCTTTTTTCATTGGGTGTTTTGTCGTTAAATCCGCACAAATGTAATACTCCATGAACAATAACTCTATTTATTTCTAAAAGAAAAGATGTCTTGCTTTTAATAGCATTTTCCTCCACCCTGTCGACAGAAATAAATAAATCGCCAGAAATAGTATTGTCTTTACAATAGTTAAAAGTAATAATGTCTGTATAGTAGTCGTGAGATAGATACTGTTTATTAATATCTAATAAATAGTTGTCGCTACAAAAAACAACATTTATATCTCCAACTTTAAAATCAAAAGAACTGACAACACCAAGAAGCCATCTCTTTTTTGCATTTTTGTTTTGAAGCGTAAATATTACGTCTTCATTATGAAAAAAAATAGGCATTAATGAAAAAGAAAATTAATTTGCAGATAGCTCAAAGGATAGCTCAATGCTGCTTCCGTTGTTTTCAAAGGAAATTTCGTCCGATAAATGTTTCATTAGGTAAATACCTCTTCCATCAGGCTTTTCTACGTTTTTAGGGTCTGTCGGATCGGGTAAATTTTCGTAATCAAAACCCACACCCTCATCTTTTATTAGAAAGGTAAGTTTTTCATTAATTTGTTTACACTGAACGGTAGTGAGTTTTTTTGGATTTAGAAGGTTTCCGTGATGTATTGCATTATTTACAGCTTCAGTTAAAGCGATAAGAATATTGCCATATTTTTCTTCATTCACGCCTATTTCTGCACAAACTTCATCGACAAGCTTTTCAACTAGTCTTATATTATTGGCTTCGGAGGGAAATTTTATTTTCTGCATAACAGCTGGTAATTCTATTTCCATTTTAATCTTGTAAGGTTCTAAAATACTCATTTACCTTAGTTTTATAATAAGGTCTTAATGAGGGAGGTATTGACTTTAACAACTCAACCTCTTTTTCTTTTTTTCTCTTATACTCAAGAAATTGATTTGGGTTACTAAAATCTTGTTCTTTTATTTCTTTAGACTCTCTTTTTTTCTCTTTCTCTTGCTCCCTTGTGGCTTTTTCATGTTCAAGTAGTTTTGAAATAATTTCTTGTTGACGTTTAATGGTTTCTAAATCAAGACTATTATTTATTAAATCTTCTTCATTTTTTTCCAATTCCTTAATTATTTTTTTTAATCCATTTCCTGTTTTAGATCCATCTTCATTTTGTTTTTGAGAAAGCTCTTGAATTTGTTTTCTTAATGCCGCTTGTTGGGCCGCCAGTTTAGCCAACCCTTCACTTGATGATTTACCTAGTTTTTCACCTTTTTTCTTTCCTTCACCATTTTCCCCCTCCATCATTTTTTTCATTTCTTCGAGTTGTTGCTTCATTTTTTCCATCATTTTTCCCATATCCGAACTAGAGCTTTTGCTGTTACCTCCAGGCTTATTGCATTGTCCAGTTCCAGGAAGTGATTGTTGTAGCTGCTTTAAAACATCATCAAGTAAAAGGGCTAGGTTATTTACAGAGGTCATAACATATTGTTGATTGGCATTTGCTTGAGGAGTTTTTCTTTCGGTAATGTTTTTAATGGTTTTTGATAGGTGACTTTTAATTTTAGACACTTCAGAGTTAATGTGCGGACCTAGTTGTGGAACCCTTTTACTTAACGCTAAAAGAGAATCTTCAATAATCTTAACATCCTCTTCTAATTTTTGTTGTTGTTGTCCTGTTTTAACGTATTTGGGGTCCTTAGCACTAATTTTTTTAAGAGTTGTAATTACTTCCTCTTGGTCAAATGAAAAAGTAATTAAGTTTTCTAAAAGTTGACGAAGTGCTTTCATGTCCATTTCTTGAGATTTAGCCTTCATCTTCATTTGAAGTGAACCTAATTTATTTGCTAAATCTTCCATCTTTTCACCTGCTTGTTTTTGCGAATCACTAGCCTTTTTGTTTTTCTTCTGTTCTAGATTTTTTTGACTTTCATTTATATCATCATTGATTTTATCTTTTTCTTCTTCAAAAGAGGGAAGGTCTTTTTTAAACTCTAATTCTTCATTTAATTTTTCTAACTCTTCCATTTGCTCGCTCAAATAATTAAAGTCTTTTTTTACTTCTTCTTGTTTTTTGTTTAGTTCAAATAAATTGGGTTTTTTTTGTTTTGATTTCTCAGAAATATCTAGCTGTTTTTTTGATAAATCTTCAAGTTGTTTTTTTAAGGATTCCAATTTTTGATCCATTTCAAATTGTTTAAATTGTTCAAGGGAGCGGTCCATTTCTTTTAACAAATCCTCTTGACTTAATTCTAATTGCTCAATGTTTTCAAGGATTTTTTCTTTATTTAAATCTTGCATTAATTTTTGCAATTCATCGTATAGTTTTTTCATTTCATCACTCATCAATTCATCAAATAGTTGGTTTATTTGTTCTTGCTTTTTTGCAATTTCTTGGTTTATAGACTCGGATGAATTGGGGTTTTTGTTTAGGAGTTCTTGAAGTTGCTGTTCAAGTTGTTTTTGATTGTTTAAATAATTTTCAATTTTATTCTCATCCTCCCAGTTGAGTTTGTTTTTATTTAAAATGGATGATTTTATTTCTTTTAGTTCGTTTTTTAAGGATAAAGCATCTTTAATGTTTTTCTCTAATTCATTTTTAAAAGCATTGTTTTTTGATTTTAATGATTCCCCGGCTTCTTTAAGTGTGGGGGAGGAGTAGTTGTATTTTTTAGAGGTGGTTTTTTTTGGACCATTAACACCATCATTATCATATATTTCGAAATAATATTCAACTTTTTCACCAGGCTTCAAAGAAAGCTCTTTTAAATTCAGGTAGTGATAAAAATTAAACACACTTGAAGAAGTATTTACTTTAAGAGGTTTTTTGTGAATAATTTTAGAATTATCGGTTTTATAGCAAAATAACAAGGAGGAAAACCCAAAGTCATCAAAAGCATCCCCTTTAAAATAACGCATAAAAAGGCTTGTTGAATCGATAGTTTCAGAGACTTTAATTTTAGGAAATAGGTCTTTTTCAACAGCGATAAAAAAGGAAGTAGAATCTTTGAAGTCCGAATACTTATTGGAGGCACAAAAATAGTATTGTTGAGAAACCGAGAAAGATTTTACTATTGAGCTAACAGGATTATTAATAAAACAGTAGGAGGAATCACTAAAAATTAAGGATAAAGAATCTACATTTTTTGTTTTAATTATCCATTTAATTACTGAACCCTCAATAATGTTTAGGTTGCCTAAATTATTGAAAGTGTCTGAGATTATTTTGGTGTGTTTTGGGTAATTAATTAAAACAGAAAAACCATCAATTTTTGGCTTGGGAAGAACTTTAAGCAGATAATCAACAGCAATATTGTTTTCTGTAACAATGGCAAAAGGAATATTTTTTGCTACATTTTTAAACTCATACTCAAAGTCTCTTAACCCCCTTTTTCTTAATGTATACTTTTTGTTATCATAATTTAAATAAAGCTGTTTAGGAAGGTCTTTTCCATAAAGATGTACTAAAAGAGTGAAGTCATCTTGTTCTAAAACAGCTAAATTGGGGTTTTCAATTTGAATATTATAAGTAAGTTGCAGTGTTGTTTTTTCAGAGAAATGAATAATTCTGTCAGCAGAAGAGAAAATGATAGAATTATCTATAAATGAAAGAAGTAAAAAAACAGCAATAACAAAAATAAGAGGTTTTAAATGTTTTAAATTTTCCTTAAAATTGATAACACTATTAAAAGAAATAGAAGAAAAAGAGGTTACTCTTTTATCAATACTAGCATTTAATAGGTCTATAGATCCTTGTTTAAGTGTGTGTGTTTGAGTTTTAAGCTGAAGCGTATTGGTAATTTTATCTTGTATTTCAGGAAAATGCTTTCCTATTATTGAAGCCGCTTTTTGATGAGATAAGATAGGGCCAAGCCTAAAAATTTTAAGCACAGGAATGACAATGTAATACACTAACAGTCCGGCTCCTAAGAAAAGGTAACTAAAGAATAAAAAGCTGCGACCCAATACTCCGAAATTTCCAAAAAACTCTACTAGAGCAAAAAGAACAAAAAAGGAAATAGATAAAAAACCAAAATACACCCCCCCTTTAATAAGCTGGTTTTTGTAATACCTTCTTATAAAAGCATCTAATTTTAAAATTAAGTCATCAAAGGTTGACATAAAGGTTTTTTTTGTTTTTTTAACGAGTTAAACAGTATATTGTTATTACAATTGAAAACAATAAAAGTTTAAATCGATTAAATTTATCTAAAATTTAATAATTTATTATTTTTTCAACAGCGAAAATACTTTCGAATAAACAGGGATGAAAATAAGAGTAACCAAAGAATTTGATTTTGAAGCAGCTCACGCTTTAGATGGCTATTCAGGAAAATGTAAAGACATCCACGGCCACAGCTATCATTTAACAGTAACCTTTTTGGGTGAAACCATAAAAAACAATAATCTTTCTCATTGCGGAATGGTTGTTGATTTTGGAGATATTAAGGCTGTTGTTAAGGATAAAATTGAACCTCTTTTTGATCATCGTTTAATTCTAAGAAAAGACTCAAGGTTTAAAGGTTTGGAAGCTCAAAATGAAAGGATTCGATATGTTGATTATCAACCTACTTGTGAGAACATGCTAATGGAAATTGTAGAAATTCTAGCTAAAGAATTTTCCAATAATAAGAACATATCCTTGTGTGCCGCCCTATTAAGAGAAACAGCAAACAGTTATGCCGAGTGGTATAAAGAAGACCAATAAACATCTATGAAAGAAATTGAAGAAAAACAACAACAAGCGTCTTTATGGTTTAAAGAACTTAGAGATCGTTTTTGTTTTGTTTTTGAAGAACTTGATGGAGGTGAATTTAAAAGAAAAAAATGGTCTCACAAAGGAGAGGGTGGGGGAGAAATGAGCATTTTAAAAGGCAAAGTATTTGAAAAAGTTGGGGTAAATATTTCTACAGTTTCTGGGGTTTTTTCCGAAGATTATAGACATAAAATTAAAGGAACACAATCTTCAGCAAAATATTGGGCTTCTGGAATTAGTTTGGTAGCACATATGCAATCCCCAAAAGTACCAGCATTTCATTTCAATACTAGGTTTTTAGTTACCGGAGAGTCTTGGTTTGGTGGTGGTGCTGACATGACCCCGACATTTGTAAATAAAAAAGACACCAAATTTTTTCATCAAAAATTGGAAGAGGCGTGTAGGCCATATGGAGAGGATTATTATAAAGAGTTTAAGAAAAAGTGCGATGAATATTTTTATTTACCTCACAGAAACGAACCAAGAGGAGAGGGGGGTATATTTTTTGACTATATGAATACTGGCGACTGGAAAAAAGATTTTGAATTCGTTAAGAAGGTAGGAATAAAAACACTAGAAGCAATTAATGGTCTTGTGAGCCAACACAAAAACACTTCATGGACTCAACAGGAGAAAGAACAACAACTGCTAAAAAGAGGGCGTTATGTTGAGTTTAATTTATTGTGGGACAGAGGAACACTTTTTGGGCTTAAAACAGGAGGATCAACTGAGGCTATTCTAATGTCAATGCCACCAAGTGTTAAATGGAATTAAGGATACTATATGCTTGAACTTAAAGACATAGAAAAAAGATTGTCAGCAATTCCTGACCCTGAAATTCCTGTAATTACAATTAAGGAATTAGGTGTTTTAAGAGAAGTTACAAAAGTTGATAATAAATTAATAATTCGAATTACACCCACCTACTCTGGATGTCCTGCTATGGACCGTTTTTATTCTGATATTGAGGATGTTGTTAAAGAACTAAACATTGAAAACTACCAAATTCAAATGCAATATGATCCTCCATGGACAACCGATTGGATGACTAAGAAAGCAAAACAAAAGCTAAAGGCATTTGGAATAGCCCCACCTGAATACAAAACATCAGATAAAAATGCAGTTTTAGGTGCGCCTTCTATTGTAGTTTGTCCCAAATGTTCCTCAACTAATACGGAGCTAGTAAGCCCTTTTGGATCTACTGCATGCAAAGCATTGTATAGGTGTAAAAGTTGTTTAGAACCATTTGATTATTTCAAATGCATCTAAATATTGCTTCTTAAGGTGAACCCAAAAAGTTGGTACACCCAGAGTTTAAACTTGTAGATTAAAAAATACATTATTGGCACAACCACCAATGTTAAAAAAGTGGCAAATGTTAAGCCATAAATAATGGTTAAGCTCATAGGACCAAAGAAAATCACATTGTCACCACCAAAAAACAATTGAGGATCAAATCGGGTAAATAGAGTAACAAAATTGATGTTTAATCCTGTTGCTAAAGGAAGAAGTCCTAAAACAGTTGTTATAGCCGTTAGTAAAACCGGCCTTAACCTTCGCTTTCCGCCTAAAATAATTGCTTTTTTAACTTCTTCAATTGGAAGTTGGTTGGTTTGGATTAAATTCAATTGTTTTCGTTTTCGTTTTCTAAGAAGGTTGGTGTAATCAACCAAAACAATGGCATTATTGACCACAATTCCAGCCAGTGATATTATTCCAATCATTGTCATAATTATTACAAAGTCATTTCTAGCGATTACTATACCTAAAAACACTCCAGATAAACTTAAAACAACAGAAAATAAAATAATAAAAGGAGTAGAAAAAGAGTTGAATTGGGTAACAAGAATTAATAAAATAAGAAAAACCGCGATTAAAAGAGCTGAGCTTAAGAACGCCATTTCTTTGTTTTGTTCTTTTATTTTTCCTGTAAAACGAAAGGATAGCCCCTTATTAACAAACCCTTTTCCTGGTTTTGTTAGTTTGTATGCTTTCATTTTTTGCTTTATTAACTCAACAACTTCATTTTCATTGTAGCCTTCCTTGACACCAGAAAAAATGGTGATTAAATTATCTAAGTTTAGTCTTTTTATAGCATCGTTCTTATGAACTATATCTATTTCTTTAACAACAGCACTTATGGGTATTTTAAGCTTTTGCCCTCTGTTGTTCATAAACATTATACTTTGATTTAAAATAGACTCAAGAGAGCTACGATCGTTTTTGTTAAAACGAATGTTGATGTCAAAATTATCTTCACCTTCAGAATATGTGGATACATCCTTTCCAAATAAAGCAGTTCGTATTGTTGAGGCAATTTGTCCTGTAGATAGACCAGATCTTTTAGCATATTCTCTGTCTAAAAGAAGTTTAATTTCTGCTTTATTTAGCTCTACACTTAGCTTTAATTTTTGAAGACCCTTAATTTTATTAGTGTCTAAATACTCTTTAATTTTAACTGCTTCTAGAATCAAATCTGAGTAGTTTTCAGAGCCAAAAATTTCAATATTAACAGGAGGTTCTTGTGGGGGTCCATTTTTCTCTTTATCAACAATAATTTTTACATCTGCGTGAAATTTGTTGTTTAAAGCGGCTTCTATTTTCTTTTTAACAGTACTTGTATTAAGCCCTTTTCGATGGGAAAACTCACAGAAAGAAATGGTAATTCTTGATTTGTTAGGGGTTTCACCAAACGAAGGTCCTTCCATAGGATCAGAAGTACCTTTTCCAACCTGTTCTATTATAGATTCAACAAAATAAATGGTATCTATTTTTGTAGTTCCGTTACTAGTTTTTGTTTTGTGAACATCATAAACAGATCGGTAACTTTGACCATTAAGCTCCATTAACGGGGAGGTTAAAACTTTGTCTATTTCCGCTTTAATTTTACTAGTTTGCTTGTTGGTTTGCTTGATATTTGTTCCTACAGGAAGTTCAACAAAAACATTTAAGTAGTTGGGTTGATTGTCTGGAAAAAACAAGACTTTTGGAGGAAAAAACCCAACTAAAACAAAAGAAAACAGCAAGATACCAAAAGTGGCAAAAAGCAGCTTAATAGGTCTGGTTCCAATTAATAAATAGGTTAATAAACGCTGGTAATTTTTTTCCAACCAAGGAAGAGTTTTGTCCTGAAAACGCAGGGTTAATGGGTTGAGGAAAAAATTAAAAACAACAATAAACAACCCAATTACCACAAGAAGATTTCCTAGCCATATAATAGGAATTAAATAACAACAACAACCTAAAAAAGAAAAAACACAAAAGAAAACCCAAATTCTTTTTTTAGATAATATACTGGCATGAACTTTCATTAATACAGCGATTAGTACAGGGTTAATGATTAATGCAACAAAAAGAGAAGACCCTAGAACAATCATAAGGGTTATTGGCAAGTACTGCATAAACTCTCCCATAATACCAGGCCACAAGGCAAGAGGAACAAAAGCCGCAAGAGTTGTTGCTGTTGAAGCGATAATTGGCCAAGCAATTTCTCCAACCCCTTTTTTGGTGGCCTCAAATGAGTTCATCCCATTAGCCATTAATCGATAGACATTTTCAACTACAACAATTCCGTTATCAACAAGCATTCCCAAGGCTAAAACAAGAGAAAACAGAACCATAATATTTAAACTTACTCCAGCTAAGTTTAATAGCAAGAAAGAAATAAACATGGAAAGCGGGATGGCAATACCAACAAATAATGCGTTTCTAAAACCAAGAAAAAACAACAATACACCCACCACTAACAGCACCCCAAAAATAATAGAGTTTTCAAGATTGCTAATTTGTGATCTTATCTGATTAGATTGATCGTTGGTAAAGGTAACTTCAATATCATTGGGAAGAGTTTTCTTTTTAAAAGCAGTTAAAAGAACTTTTATTTTGTCAATTGCCTTTATAATATTAGCACCAGCACGTTTTTTAACATCTAGCATAACAACGGGACTACTGTTTTGTCTTGCATAGCTTGAGGTGTCCGCATCACCAAATGAAACATCAGCAACCTCCCATAGATATATATTTTTAGCATCTTCATGCTTAACAACAAGGTTTCTTAAGTCGTTATAGTTGGTATACTTACCTTCAATAATTACAAAATGATCGATTCCATCTAGCTTAATATTTCCTGCTCCTATTGTAGTGTTTTCTGATTGTATCGCCCCTTCAACATCACTAAAGCTTACCTGTTTTGCTTCAGCATCATATTTTCTTATTTCGACCTTTAGTTTTTTTTCTTGAACACCACGAATATCAACGGAATTAATTTCAGGAAGACTTTCTATTTCATTTTTTATTTTTTCAGCATTTTTCTTGAGAAAAGAAACTGGGTAGTTCCCAGAAAGGTTAATGTTTATAATTGGAAATTCATTCACATCCATTTCTTGAATGGTTGGCTCAACGGGAAGATCTTGAGTAAAAGATTTGTTAGATCTAGCGTCTTTTAAAGCGTCTTCAACCAAGCGCTTTGCTTCCTTTGGGGAGATTTCAAAATTAAATTCAACCATAACCACCCCAAAATCTTGAATAGCAGTAGAGTTGATTTTTTCTACCCCTTTGATGGTGTTGAGTTCTTTTTCAAAAGGTTTAATGATTTTATCTTCAATAATCTCTGGGGAGTTTCCTGGATAGGGTATATTAACATAAATTTCAGGAATTTGAACCTCAGGAAAACTCTCCCTAGGCATGTTTAAATACGCACTAATTCCTCCTGTTAGCAAAACTAAAATTAACAGGTAAATGGTTTTTCTGTTGTTTACAGAAAGAGATGAGGGACCAAATTCTCTCCATTTGTTGTAGTTCTCTTCTTTCATTTTAGTTGGTTAGAAGGTTAACTTTTTGTCCATTAACAACACTTTTTTTCCCTTTATCAATGATTTTTTCCCCACTCACTATCCCATCAATTAATTGTGTTTGGTTGTTGTATTGTTTACCGATGGTAACTTTCTTTTCTTTTACCACACCACCTTCAATTATTTTTACTACATTTTCTCCTCGGCTATTTTCTAGTATTAAGCTTGAAGGCACAACGATAGAAGAATCGGTTTGGTAATCGCAAATATTTAAAACCGCCATAAGATTGGGAATTATTTTATCTTTTGATGGAATAGGCACCTCAATACTTAATGTTCTATTTATTGGATCGATTTGTTTGCTGAGGTGTTTGATTTTTAACCCTTCTATTTTCTCATTTAAAGCCGGTAGCTCAATTTCAACAAATTGACCACGGTTAATTTTTCCTAAGTAATTTTCAGAAATATTAGCACTTACATACATGTGATTTAAACTTACTAAACGAACTATTGGGTTAGCTGGGCTAGTAGACTGCCCAACAGTGACAAATAGTTTATCAATGAAACCTGTAAATGGAGCATATAAAGAAAATTTATTTTTTTGTTCCAGGAGAGTATTTTTATTTTTTAAAAGACGATTGTAGTTTACTCTTGCCTCATTAAGTGAAAGGTCGGTTCCAACACCTTGGTCATTTAGAGACTGTTGTTTTTCATAGTAATATTTAGCGAGTTCTAGCTGCTGTTCTAATTCTTCAATTGTTGAATTGATAATGGTAGTAGAAAAAGTAGCAATTAAATCTCCGGAATTCACTTTTTGACCTTCTTCAACTAAAATAGAAGTAATCATTCCACCTGTTTCTGGGGTTAGAAGAACATTTTTTTTAGAGGCAACAACACCTTGAACTTGAAAATAATGTTTAAAAGGTTTCTTTTCAGCTGTAAAACTTGTTACCAAGGCAAAATCAACTACTTTGTTAGATGAATCAAGGGAGCTTATTTTTTCTGATATTTCGTAAGCTTCTTTTTGCTTTTCCATAATTTCATTTTCTAATATTTCAAGAGAATTTTTAAGTGTTTCTAGCTCCGAGCCAGAATCACAGCAAAAAAGCAAGAAACTTATACCAAGTAAAAAGACAGATAGTCGAATAGAATTCATAATTATAGTTTATTCATTAATTTGTCTAGCGTTAATTTTGCTAGTAATAGATTGAATTTAGATTGAGCTAATTTGTTTTGAGCAGAAATTTCTTGGTTTTGAGCTTGTGCCAAATCCAATCCACTTTTNATCCCTTCCTTAAATTTTGTTGTGGTGTTTTTAAGTATCTTTTGAGAAAGAGAAAGATTTTCTTGATTGTTTTCTAAAGCAATTAGTGCCAAACTATACTCCTTTGAAGCTTGATGCACCTGTTGTTTTAGCCCTTCTTTTACANCCNTTAAAGTGTTTTCAGCTTTTTTTAGATTAAGTTCAGATTGCTTGGTTATGGAATGACTTTCTCCACTAGTGAAAATGGGGATGTTAATGTTTACACCCCAAAATGTAGAAGGGTACCAAGGCTTGTCTGAAGAAAGCAAGTTGAACTCGTTTCTTAGAGCGGTTTGCTGGTGGCTAAAAAATCCGGATATACTAGGAATAGATGCAACTTTATTCATTTTTAGTGTAAGCAAAGAAAGCGCTCTATTTTGATCTACTATTTGATAATCGATTAAATTTTCAACTGAAACTTGGAAGTTTTCAAGGGAAATAAGATCGTTGTCAATTGAAGAAAGGTTTTCAGAAAGCGTAAGTAAACTATCTTGTGGGTATCCAATAATGTATTTCAGAATAGAAAGTGCATTTTTAGCTTCAATTTCTAACTGGGCTATTTGGTTACTCATACTAAGGGTAATTAAATTAATTTGATCTTCATTAATTTCTTCAATCATTCCTTCTTTTACCAAGATTGCTGTTTCGGATTGGATTAATTTTAAATTTTCTAAAGAACGAACTAGGTGCGTTTTACTTTCATCATATATTAAACAGCTATAATATGCGGCAATTACTTTTTCTTTAGTGTCTACTAGCGCTTTTTGGGTTACTTTTTCAGTTAATCCTTTATATACTTTTGCTGCTTTAAGTCCTGCAATGTATGAAGCACTAAAAATCAGCTGATCTAAACGAACACCGGCTGTTGAATTAATTGAAGTCCCAAACTGTAATTCTTCAAAGTCATTTGGACTAGCCAAAGGGTTAAATGTATTTGCAGGAATTACCGTAATTGGAATGTCAATATAATTTTGAAATCCTAGTGATCCGTTTATTTTTGGCAAACCAGAAGAGACAGATTCAGCAACTTTTTGTTCGGCAATTTGTAAATCCAATAAAGCGTTTTTATAGTCAACATTATTGGTTGTAGCATAAGACAATGCTTCAGCTATAGAAAAGGATTGCTGGGCAGTTGTATTTGAAAACCAGAACAGAATTAGAAGAATAAAAAAGCGCTTTTTCATATAAAAGGGTTATTGGTGTCGTTTTTAATTAACTCTTTAAGGTATTCTATTCCTTTTTGTGTTGCTATTCCTCTAATATGGTGTCTCATAAATTCACTAAAGACATTTTTAAAAGAATAATTTGATGGAGGAAAAACAGAGGAATCAAAGACCAAAGGAATCGCACCAGTATGGAGTCTAGCTACAATATCAGGGTCAATGTTATTTCTGTAAACATTAATTTTGATACCTTCCTTTAGATTATTTACTACACAATTGTATACGAAAGATTGTTTGTGTTGCTCAAATAGCATCCAAGCTTTAGGGTGATATTTTTTTAAATCAAATTGAACGGAAGGGTGTAATGAGCTGATTTCTATGATTGAAAACTTAGCAATTGAAACCAGTTCATCAATTGGATGGTTGTTTTCTTTTATGAGCTGTAGTAAATAACTTTCTTTTTGTTCAATGGAGGCTTTAATTACTTTATTTACCAAGTCATTTTTATCAGAGACATATTTGTAAAGTGTTTTTTTTGAAATACCTAACGAACTAGAAATGTCGTCCATGGTCAAGCTTTTAATTCCAAAATCTCGAAATAATTCCGCAACTTGATGTATGATTTCTTGTACTTTTGACATTCAAAAAATTAAATAAGAAAACCAAGGAAACAAAAATAACAAAAAATGTTTCCGTTGTATCTGCTTAATTAACTTTTTTATGGAACGAACAAAAATATATAAAGCCTTAAAAGCATCATCTGGAGAAAAAATAACGGTTTGTGGATGGGTAAGGTCATTTAGAGCTAATCGTTTTATTGCTTTAAACGATGGTTCATGTCTTTCAAGTCTTCAGGTTGTAATAGACTTTGAAAATACAGAACAACAACTTCTTGACACCATCTCTGTTGGAGCATCGATTTCAGTTAGTGGTGAGATGGTAGAATCTCAAGGAAGTGGTCAAAAAATTGAATTACAAGCACATACCATTAATGTTATTGGAACAGCGAATCCTGAAGAAGTTCAAAAAACAATCCTTCAACCAAAAAAACACAACTTAGAAACCCTAAGAGAGCAAGCGCACTTAAGGTTTAGAACTAATCTTTTTGGTGCTGTTTTTAGAATAAGACACCACATGTCTTTTGCTGTACATAATTATTTTAACCAGAAGGGATACTTTTACATTCATACACCTATTATAACGGGATCTGATGCAGAGGGAGCAGGGGAGATGTTTAAAGTTACCACAGTTGATAATGCTCAAAAAAAATACAATCCTGAAGAAGACTTTTTTGGAAAACAAACCCACCTTACCGTTTCAGGTCAACTAGAAGCAGAACTTGCCGCTTTAGCACTTAGTCAAGTATATACTTTTGGTCCAACTTTCAGGGCTGAAAATTCAAATACCACTCGACATTTAGCAGAATTTTGGATGATAGAACCAGAAATAGCATTTGCCGATTTAAAGGATAATATTGATTTAGCGGAAGATTTTCTTAAATACCTTGTAAATTATGCGTTAACAAACTGCATGGAAGACTTATTATTTTTAAATGAAAGGGATGAAAAAGAAGATTTACAGCGGCCTAAAAATTTAAGATCAGAGCTTAATTTAATTGATCGGTTGAGGTTTGTTGTGGATAATGAATTTATAAAAATCACCTATTCGGAAGCAATTGATATTTTAATTAATTCAAAACCAAATAAAAAGAAGAAGTTTAAGTACTTGGTTGAGTGGGGTATAGACCTACAAAGTGAGCACGAGAAGTATTTAGTTGAAAAACACTTCAAGAAACCTGTTGTAATTTTCGATTATCCTAAGGGAGTAAAGGCTTTTTATATGAGAGAAAATTCAGACGACAAAACAGTGGCTGCAATGGATGTTTTATTTCCTGGAATTGGGGAAATTGTTGGAGGTTCTCAAAGAGAAGAAAGGCATGATGTTCTTCTAAAAAAATGTAAAGAATTTGGTATTCCTCAAGAGCATGTATGGTGGTATTTAGAGACAAGAAAGTTTGGTACTGTTCCACATGCTGGATTTGGTCTAGGTTTTGAAAGATTAATTATGTTTGTTACAGGAATGCAGAATATTAGAGATGTTATTCCTTTTCCTAGAACCCCTAAAAACGCAGAATTTTAATAGCTTTATAAAAAAGAGCACTTATGGCTTTAAGGCAATCGTTACAACAAAAGTTACTTCAAAAGCTGTCTCCCCAACAGATTCAGCTAATGAAATTGTTGCAAGTGCCAACAGTTGAACTTGAGCAACGGATAAAGCAAGAAATTGAAGAAAACCCCGCCCTTTCTGAAGGNGGACAAGAGGCTGAAAATCTNGAAAACGATGAATANTCTGATTTGGATGATTCNGAAAAAGACAATTCATTAGATGATTTNAANATCGACAATTACTTAGATGATGATGTTCCAGATTATAAACTTTCTGCAAGAAATCATTCTTATGAAGCAGATGAAAAAGCAATTCCTCTCGCTGGAGGTAAAACTTTCCAAGAAGTTTTATCTCAACAAGTAGCATTACGCATAAAAGAAGAAGAACAATTAATAATTGCCAATCATATCATAGGTAATTTAGATGATTCTGGATACTTAAGAAGAGAGCTTTTTAATTTAGTTGATGATTTAGCTTTTAGTCATAATATTCATAAGACCGAACAAGATATAGAAAGTGTTCTTAAAATTATTCAAGGACTTGAGCCTTTAGGTGTTGGCGCAAGAGATTTAAGAGAGTGTTTATTGATTCAAATACGAAAAAAAACTACAACTGTTCAAACCAAAACAGCAGAAGTTATTTTAGATCGTTTTTTTGAAGAATTCACTAAAAAGCACTATTCAAAAATCACTAGCAGATTAGATATAACTGAACATGATGTTAAAGAAGCTCTTGAAGAAATCGTTAAGTTAAACCCAAAACCTGGCAACTCTTTAATAGACACTTCAAAAGTGACCCAGCATATTATTCCTGATTTTATTGTTACGGAAGTTAATGGTGAAATTCAACTTGAATTAAACAACAGAAATGCTCCTCAACTTAAAGTAAATAGACAATACGCAGAAATGTTACGTGCATATGATGAGAGTAATAAGTCAAAAAGAGATAAAGAAGCAATAGTTTTTGTTAAACAGAAAATAGACTCCGCAAAGTGGTTTATAGACGCTATTAAACAACGTCAACAAACACTTATTGTTACCATGCAGGCAATTATAAATTATCAAAATAAATTTTTTAAATCTGGTGATGAAACAGATTTAAAGCCGATGATTTTAAAAGATATTGCTGATCTAGTCAATATGGATATTTCCACGGTTTCTAGGGTAGCCAACAGCAAACATGTTTCAACACCCTATGGTACATTTTTACTGAAGTATTTTTTTAGCGAGTCATTATCTACAGAATCTGGCCAAGAGGTTTCTACTAGAGAGGTTAAGAGAATTTTACAAGACGCTATAGATCAAGAAGACAAGATAAAACCACTAACAGACGAAAAGCTCACGACACTATTAAAAAACAAGGGATATAATATTGCAAGAAGAACTGTTGCAAAATATAGAGAACAGCTTAACATTCCAGTTGCAAGATTAAGAAAAGAGCTATAAAATGAAAAAAATAGCACATGCCGTTTCGTTAATTTTTCACCCACTTTTCATTCCTCTTTTTGCTCTTCCATTGTATTTTTCTCTGGATTCTTACGAAAATTTAATTATTGGTCAATCAGACACTAATTTTTTAAATGCAATTTATTCTGTAATGGTTTTGGTGGGAGTTTTATTCCCTTTATTGAGTTTATATATCATGATTCGAACAAAGATGGTTTCTGATTTTAATGCTTTTAATAAAAAAGAACGCCCACCTATTTTTATATTGGTTTTAAGCTATTATTTAATGGTTTATTTCATGTATAGATCTTGGAATTCTAGCATTTACCACTTGCTAGACCCTTTGTTAAGTTTTCTTTCTGGAGGAATCTATTTAATTGTTATTGCGATGCTAATTAATTTTCGAACAAAGATTAGTCTTCACAGCATTTCAATAAGCGCTTTTTCAGGTGCTTTTTTGGCGTATTCAATTACCTTAACCAATATACTAAATCCAACTTTTTTAATTGTTCTCAATTNTTTTTTGTTGATATTGATGGGTGTTGTTGCCAGCGCTAGATTATATTTAAAAGCACACCAACCATTTGAGGTTTATCTTGGTTTATTAATTGGTTTTGTAGTTGAGTTAGTGGTGGTTTTCTTTGATTTAAGTATATAAAAACTTAAAACCTCATCCATGATATACCAACATTAAAAGGAGTTAATAAGGTGCCTTGGTTTTCCTTAAAGACAGTAGTAAGTGAATAAAAGCCAACAAATGCGATTTTATTTAATCCAACCCTTAAGGTAGGACCATAACGATAGGGAAGAGTGTTTGGCAGGTCAAATATTTTTCTTTTAGAAATATTATCTGAAATTTTAAGATGATCATTGACTAGAATTCCAGCTTTAAAACCTAAATAGAAGCGAAAATTATATTTCATTTTTTTCTCTGTAGTTTTATTCATAGTTCTTAACCTGAATTCAAAAGGAACATCAACATAGTTTAAAGCATACTTATTTTTTTTAAGCTCGGTGGCTCCATTTCTTGAAACTAGAGAAGTAAATGTAGATCCATCAGTGCTTGTAGTAAATTCAAACTCACCATTATGATGAAAATTATGAGAATCAAAACCTAATCCCATAGCAATAGCTACATTACTTCGTTTTCCAAGTGGTATATCTTTCATCCATAAAGCACTAATACCAAAAGAGAAAACACCTTGATCTACACCTTNAACTTGCTCTAACCATTGNGTCCAGGTAAAATCAACGATTATTCTATCGAATTTTTCCGCACCGTCTCCATCAGCAGTAAGCTTAAAATATTCAAATAGGCCTTGGGCGCTCCCTAAATAAGAACAAAAACAAAATAATAGTAATAATAAGCGCTTCATGTTAAAGTGTTTGTTGCCACTTCCAAGCGTGAGAAAGTGCATCATCTAAGCTGTATTTAGGGCTCCAAGATAGCTCATTTTTAATAAAAGTATTGTCTGCATAAACTATGGGGGCGTCTCCTTCTCTTTTAGGCCCTATTTCAAAATTCAATGAAACGCGATTAGTTTTTTCAAAAGAATTAACAACTTCTAATACAGAACTTCCATTACCGGTTCCAACATTAAAGGTTTCAATTNGCTTGTTTTTTTCAGAAGCATAATTTAAGGCCAACACGTGAGAATCGGCTAAATCACAAACATGAATATAATCTCTGATACAAGTTCCGTCAGGAGTATTGTAAGTGTCACCAAAAACAACTACTTTTTCCCTTATACCAGCGGCTGTTTGGGTAATGTATGGAACTAAATTATTTGGAGTTCCTATAGGCAATTCACCAATTAAACCAGATGGGTGAGCACCGATAGGATTAAAATAACGAAGAAGTATAATTGATAGCTTTGAATTACTTTTATGGTAATCCTTTAAACAACTTTCACAAATCTGTTTAGTATATCCATAAGGGCTGAAAGCGGGTTTAATGGGAGATTTTTCAGTAACAGGAACACTATCAGGGTCACCATACACAGTGCATGAAGAAGAAAAAACAAAAGATTTAATAGGAAAAATTTCAATTAATTTAAGCAGATTAACAAGTGACCCTATATTATTAGAATAATATTTTAAAGGATTATTTACAGATTCGTTTACAGATTTGTCTGCAGCAAAATGTATTATTCCATCAGGTTTTTCTTGTTTAAAAACTTCCAGCATTTGGTTGTAATTACAGCAATCTATTGAGTAAACTTTAAGAGATTTGCCACATATTTTTTCGAGCCTCTTAAGAATAAACTTTTCGGAATTTCTAAAATCATCTACGATAATTGGGGTAAAATTATTTTTGACCAACTCAACAACAGTATGAGAGCCTATAAACCCAGCACCTCCAGTAACTAAAACCTTCATATATTTTTTATTGGCGTAAAGTTAAGAATAATGAAAAAAAGGGAAGCGACAAGTAATCAGAAATAAAATATGTCTTTTTAAATTAAAAAATTTAATCTTAGCTTTAAAGGGTTATGTCCTATAAAATAAGCAGAGAAATTTTATTGAAAGCTCCAAGAGAAAAAGTTTGGAAAACCTATAGAGATTACCTGCCTGAATTGGCCAAAACTATGAAAACTGTTGACAAAATTGAAGTGGTCAAAAGAGAAAAGGTGGAGAATGGTTTTAGGATAAAAAACAAATGGAAAATCTCAGGGGGGTTGCCAAATTCAATACAAAAAATAGCTCCAGCAAGATTACTTTCTTATTACGACAATGCTTTTTGGGACGAAAGTAGATGGGTTTGTGATTTTGTAGAAAAACCTATTGACGACAATGGTGTTTATAAGTGTGTTGGTCAGAATATATTTGAAGAAATCGATAATAACACGCGTCTTATTATTTCTTTTGAATTGATTATATATCCAGAGAAAATTCCAGCGGTTCCAGGATTTCTAAAAAGAGGACTTGTTTCTAAAATCGAAAAAATTATTTCTAAAGAGGTGGTGAAAAATTTAGCATCAACTGCGAAACATGTAGAGGAATTTATACATACTAAAGAATAAAAACCATGACAAATCTTCAAAGTAAATTAATTGCTGACCAAATTGACAACACAAGGGCGCTAACAAGATTTTACTTATCGAAATTAAAAAAAGNANATGTTTATAAATCTTTTGAATTAAATGGTATCAAATTAAACCCTATAATTTGGGAGATTGGCCATTTAGCAGTTTCTCAAAATTGGTTGGTTTTGTATTTAGGCTTCGGAACCCAAGAAAGAATACCTTGGGCTAAGGAATTTGCATTAGGTTCGGTCCCGGCAGCAAAAAAAGAGGATTATCCTTCGTATTTGGAAATTTGGGAAACATTTAAAAGAGTGCATAACAAGTCAATAGATTATGTAAATTCTCTATCAGATGATAAATTAGCTTTAGCACCAAAAAAAGAAATTCCCTTTATTAAGGAAAATAACTTAAAGCATCTATTTATGCACAGTATTCGACATGAAGGAATTCATGCAGGACATTTAAGCTGGCACTGTAAATTATTTGGAATTAAAACAATTTGATAATATGCAGAAGCTATCACAAAAAGGATTTGAGCTTAGTGAAATAAAAAACAGCTCTGGAGAGGTAGATCAAATAAAGTTTACTGTTTTTAGCTACATAGGTGTAAACAAGAAAACAAAGAAAATAGTCTTAACAGTAATTGCTGTAATTGGAATAATTTTTTGTCTTATTTCCTACGTTTTTATTCCAATTTTTTGTATTGCTTTACTATTGATTTTAAATACTAAAACAATACATGTTAGCGCTAAAAAAATAGCGATAAAAAATTCTATTCCCTTATTTCCTAAAAAAGAGTTTTCTATAGAAAACATTGAAAGATTTAAAGTTGAAAGAGTTGAAACAAGAGACAGTAAAGGAAAGAAATCTACCACCTTTGTTTTGTTTGCTCATTTTAAAGATAAAAGCAGTAAAAAAATTTACACCAACCTCAATCCATTATTGGTTAACCAGATGGATAGTACTATAGAACAATTTTTGAATATTACAGATAACACAAATAAAAAGCAGCTGGATGAACTTAAATTTCCAAACCTTCAAAAAGGGTTAAAAAGGGAAACAATTGTAGAGGAAAAATTAACTAATATAAACACCTCAAAGCCATCTAAAGAATATCCTTTTTCTGTAAAAAGCAGCTTAATAAGTGATAAGGTGATTTATTTTCCCAAATACAACCAGAAAACATTAGGTGTCTTTATGTTAATTTTTGGATTCTTTTTTTCTTTTCCATGTCTTCCTGTGGGAATCCCATTTTTTATTTGGGGGTTAAAGAAATTAGTTAACAAGCAATACGTTAATGTTTATTACAATAAATTGTCTTATAACATTAAACCAATATCATTAAAAAAACAAAAAGAGCTGTTTAAAAAACACATTTCTAACATTGAAGTTACCCCTTCAAATGTAACCACAAATGGAGTTATGAGTTATCACTTGTTGGCAACTACCAAGGATGGAAAAACCATAAAACTAATTAGGCATGTATATAAAGAAGCTGCCTTAAGAAATATTTGTAATAAAATAACTAAACGCCTAGATTTAGATAAAGATTAGAAGTCTATTCTGTAATAGAAAATAGGTAAAAAGCCAAGTTGGTAATTTTCTACAACATCATCTTCAAGACTGGGAGTGTTGTTTGGAGCATAAGAAAAGCTTAGTATGTTTTTAGTGCCCAATATGTTTACCAAATCTATACCTAGCTCATGGGTTGCTTTATCACGATTCACTTTGTAAGTGAATTTAATATCAGCCCTAAAGTAATCTCTGAATTTATCCTCATTAAAGCCATCGTCCTGGAAAATCACTTCTCCTTGCTGTTGAGAGGCTATAGGATCAACAACACCTTTTCTTTTGCCACCTGCAGCAGTTACCTTGGTTCCTAAGCCAATGGTTTTATTTTTCCAATTAAACTCTCTTCCAGCTAAGAAATTTACGGTGTAAATACCATTATAGCTGGTATTTCTTTCAATACCATCGCTAGGTGTATATTTTGAATTGTAAAGACATCCGGTAAACATAGCGTGCCAATTTTTACTNAAATAACGCTGAATGGTAATTTCTAAACCGTAGTTGTATCCTGTTCCAGTATTTACTAGAGTGTCTGGAAAAACCCTTGCAAAACCACTTCCGGCATTGGTAAGCGAAAAAGCAGAGGGTGTGGTTTCTACTGGAATTCCAGTAAGCGCTTGG
Organism: Crocinitomicaceae bacterium; assembly: GCA_002716065.1. GTDB lineage: Bacteria > Bacteroidota > Bacteroidia > Flavobacteriales_D > Parvicellaceae. The sequence continues at coordinate 41,656 of PAZE01000010.1, forward strand.
TAGTAAGTTTCCGCTTTTATGCCAAAGTTGCTGTTAATTTTATAAGAATATCCTAGAACTGCATGATTGCTAAATGTTAGCCCTAAGTTTTCATTATGGGCAAGTGAGTTTCCAGGATTAATATAATATCTTGTATAAAGAGGTTGTGTTTGAGAGTGCCTTCCCAAACCAAAAGAAAGGGCACTTTTTTTGGATAGTATCCATTTTAAGCCTAATCGAGGTTCAATAGGAGAGAAGGAGTCCCCTAAATTTAAGTATAGACTAGAAAGGCCAGCAGTAAAGATCAAATCGTCAGAGAACTTATGTTTCCAGCTTATGTATGGTTGAAGCATATAATAACTACCCTCTTTATTGAACCTAAAGCGATAGGTATCTATGGTGTCTTGGGCCTGAGCATTGGTAGTTACACTATCAATGAAACTAAACTGAGCATAGTCTGCAACCCAGCCAATTTTTAAGGTGTTTTTCTTGTTTATTTTTCTATTGTATGAAGAGGCATTTGAAAGACGATTGGTTGTAAAGTTATAGGACATATAAGGAAATATGCTTATGTCATTAAAATTAGAACCTCTTAAAATCGTATCGTGATAGGATTTTTGTTGTTCAAGATTTAGACACAATGTAGATTTAATAAATGTTTTTTCATTAAGCGGCTTGGTATAGGTTGCTCCGCTTGAGATCATTCCAGTGCTAAAACGTTGGTCTTTAGTGTTCTCACCATAAAAATCGATTTGAGTGCTATCGGTTTGTTCGCTAATTAGAATATTTATGTTACTGTTTCCCCCCATAGACCAAAGGGCTAAATTTCCTCCTTTTTTAAAGGGAATATTGGCTTTAACAGCAAAGTCTTGATACTTGGGTATTGCAGAAGTCCCTAAATTAATTCCCATAAGACTAAAAATCTTTATAGTAGAGTACCTGTACATGGCAAGAAATGACGCACCGGTTTTTTTGGACAAAGGACCTTCTACCAAAAGCTCTGCTCCGAATAATCCAACTTGAGCAGTGGTTTCTATTTTTTCATTGTTACCATTTCGTATCTTTAAATCAAAAACACCGGCAGTACTATTGCCGTATTCAGCTGGAAAGGCTCCAGAGAAAAAGTCACTATTTCCCAGAAACTTATTGTTTAAAATACTTAGTGGCCCGCCAGAAGACCCTGAAATAGCAAAATGATTGGGGTTAGGAATGGTTACTCCTTCTACTCTGTAAATTACACCAAGTGGAGAGTTTCCTCTAACTACAATGTCGTTTCTGCTGTCATCAGCACCATTTACACCAGCAAAATTAGATGCCATCCTTGCTGGATCACCTCTACTACCTGCATATCTTTCTGTTTCTTCAACTGAAAATTGTTGAGCGCTTATAATTGCCATTTGATTATTTACTGTACGTTCTTTATTAGAAGAAATAACCACTTCTTGAAGTGTTTCAGTTGATTCTTCAATTTCTACATTAAGAATAACCTCTCTTCCTGAGTTAACAACTATTGTTTGTACAAGGGGTTGATACCCAATAAAACTAAATTTTAGCTGATGTCTGCCAAGGGGAACGCCCTCTAGTTTAAAGCTGCCATTAACATCCGAAGCAACACCTTTTTCAAACTCTGCGTTAATAAATTGAATATTAACTCCAGGCAGCGGAAATTGAGATTCTTTATCTACTACTTTTCCTCTTACAACTTGTTGAGAAAACAATAAAGAAGGCGTTAGAAGTAAAAATAAAATTAGCTTTTTCATAATTCAGCGACTTTTTATAGTTACATCTAAGGTAGGGTAAATAGAGACCTTAAGAAACTATATTTTTAAACAAAAAGGAGTTGATTTATAATTCAGAAAAGCATTAATTATTTGAAAAACAACAAGTTGAGGTTTTAAAAACGGATGAAATTACGCTGATACAAGATTTAACAACGACTCAAAAATACTTTTTCCGTCTAGGTTTCCTAGGTTTTCATCTGCTGCTCTTTCAGGATGAGGCATCATTCCAAAAACATTTTTAGCTGAATTACAAATACCAGCTATATTTTCTTCAGATCCATTTGGATTAGATTCAGAACTAACCGTAGCATCTGAATCACAATAACGAAAAAGAACTTGGTCGTTATCATTAAGTAATTGTAATGTTTTTTCATCTGCAAAATAACGACCTTCTCCATGAGCGATAGGAATATTATAGGCTTTATCGTGGTTAAGGTGCTGAGTTATGGAAGCAGTTTTTGATTCTGGTTTTAACCAAACATTTTTACATATAAACTTTTGGTTGTTGTTGTGAAGTAAGGCCCCAGGCAATAAACCGGATTCACATAAAATTTGAAAACCGTTACAAACTCCAATTACAACGCCACCGTTATTGGCGTGATTTATCACTTGTTTCATAATAGGTGAAAACCTGGCAATAGCACCTGAACGAAGGTAGTCGCCATAGGAAAACCCACCAGGAAGAACAACCGCCTGACAACCTTGCAAGGAAGTGTCTTTATGCCATAGCTCAACAACCTCTTGCATCAGCTTATTTCTAAGCGTGTAAACCATATCTTGGTTACAGTTTGACCCTGGAAATGTAACAACACCAAATTTCATAGTAAATATTAATTAATAAGTGAGCTGCAAAGTTACTTTCTTAAAAAGAAAAGGCAAGAAAATCAGTCCTAATTTACTATTTATAGTAAACCATAATTAAAACTGCTATAAAAAACAACGAAAAAAACAGATCAACAACAAGTTGTCTTTTTGCATGAAAAAGATAAAACGGAAACAATATTGATATAGGAATTGTAATAGAAAGTAAGCTTTGTGAGGGGTTGTAAAAATACAAGTTCAACAGTGAAACAACTAATGCTAATATTAAAAACAAAAACATCACCCAGCTTAATTTTTTAAACCTATTAGTAGCGCTTGAATTTAACCGCAACAAAACAATTAACGATAGAATTAACAACAAATACACAGCAGAAAAAACAACAATATGTAAATACGATATTGAATTAGTTTCTCCTTTCTCAAACAACGAGTAATAGTTGCTAATCATTTCTAGGCTGCTAAACTCAACAAATAACCAAACGTAAACTATAAAAAGTAAAATCGCTAAAAAGGGCATGAGGTATTCTCTAACATTAAAACTTTTAATTACAGACAAAGAAAACCATGGAAGTAAAATAAAAATTAAATAAGGAGGATAGGTAATTGCACTTAGCAAGATAAAACAAGAGCTGTTAAAAACAATCCCCTTACAAGGAACTTGTCTTTGAATTTTAATAAGATTTAAAAAGCCAAAGCTTAAAAAAAGATTAGCTAAAACTATAGGAAAGTAAGAAACTGAAGTTAAATCAATACAGGAAAAAAAAGTAACACATAAAGCAGTTAAATAAAGGGGCTTATTAAAAAGGATGGTTTTGTTTATTCCTTTATTTAGATAAATGGCAGTAAAGAGAATAATTACCAGTAAAGCAACAAGAGTAAAAATTTTATCAAAGGAAAACGAAAAGATCACTGACGAAAACAGTAGGATTACGCCAACAAAAGGCAAAAAAAGTAAAATTAAAGGATTGTTGGATTTAAATAGTTTTACTAGCATGCACAATTAATTACACTCAAAGATATTGTTGATTTATTAGAACTTAATAAATTTTATTTCATAATTTTGAGGTATAAATAGATTAAATTATGGATTGGTTGTTTTACCCTATTAGAGATTTTTTAGTTTTTAGTTTTGAAAATGGACTAGAACGCCTTCAAAATCTTCCTAACATTTTTTACACCCTACTTATTTCTTTTGGTTTAATCTACTGGATGTTTCTTCAACACAAGCTGAATAAAAAAGCGGAGCAAGATCCTAATCAAGTTAAATAGCCCTTATTTTTTTATAACATCTTTGCCAATATCTCGTCTAAAGTTCATTTTATTAAAATGAATATTTTCTATGGTGCTGTAACTGTTTTTTATTGAAGACTCAATGTCTTTTCCATAAGAGGTTACAGAAATTACTCTTCCTCCATTAGTGATTACTTTTTCATTTTCTTTTTTGGTGCCAGCATGAAAAACAATGCTTCTTTCATGGATGTTACCTATTGTAATAGCCTCTCCTTTTTTGTAGTCTTCAGGGTAACCACCTGAAACAAGCATTACTGTGCCTGCTGACTTAGGATCGATTTCAACATCTCTTTCTGAAAGAGTGTCTGATGCTATGCCATCAAATAAATCCAGTAAATCTGATTTCAGTCTAGGTAGAATTACTTCTGTTTCAGGGTCGCCAAGCCTACAGTTGTATTCAATAACATAAGGATCTCCCTTAACAAGGATTAATCCAAAAAAGATAAATCCAGAGTATTCAATATTTTCTTTTCTAAGCCCTTTAATTGTAGGAATTATAATTTGATTTTCTACTTTATCCATAAACTCCCTATTGGCAAAAGGAACTGGAGATATGGCACCCATTCCACCTGTATTTAAACCGGTGTCTCCTTCGCCAATTCTCTTGTAGTCTTTGGCCTCAGGTAAAATTTTATAAGAGTTGCCATCTGTAATTATAAATACACTTACCTCAATTCCGTCTAAGAACTCTTCAACTACCACCTTTTTGCTGGCAGAACCAAACTTTTTATTTGCCAACATTGAGCGCAATTCTTTTTTTGCTTTTTTTAGACTGTCAACAATTAAAACTCCTTTTCCAGCTGCAAGACCATCTGCTTTAAGAACATAAGGGGGGGTCATGGTTTCTAAATAAGCCTCTCCATCAGCAATAGAATCCACATCAAAAGACTTGTACTTAGCCGTTGGAATATTATTAGCGGCCATAAACTTTTTGGAAAAGTCTTTACTTCCCTCCAATATTGCTCCTTCTTTTTTTGGGCCTATTATAGTAATGGAAGAAAGCTCTGGGTTACTTGAAAAATAATTATGAATACCCTTAACTAAAGGTCCTTCTGGGCCAACTACTATAATTTCAATGTTTTTTTCAATGGCAAATTCTGCAACTTGCTGAAAATTTTCTGGATCAATAGCTACATTTTCTCCATGCTCTAAGGTGCCAGCATTACCAGGGGCAATATACAATTTACTTAGAAGAGAACTTTGACCAATTTTCCATGCTAATGCATGCTCCCTACCTCCTGAACCTAAGACCAATACTTTCATAGCTTGTTTTTTTTACAAAAGAAAAAATAAATCACTTTCAAAAGCAATAATGTTTTTAACAACCAATTGAATATTATAAACATCTAAAAATTAAGAATCCAATAATGTAGGATAAACAGAAAGTAAATAACCACTAGATTTAGTACTTTTGAATTGTGAAAAAACTACATGTTATACTATTTGTAAGTTTTTATCTGCTTTTCAACTTAGGAATATCATTTGATATTCATAAGTGTCAAAATGGAAAGGTTGAGTTTTCAATGTTTGCATTTTTGTTTGACAATAGCGATAAAGAAATCACGCATAATTGTTGTCATCACCTTCCTCATCAGCAATCAGAATGTGAGTGTGAAGATTGCTTTTTATTATTGGATTTGTCTGATGATCAAATTAGCACTTTTCTATCTAAAGAAATTAATAAAAATAAGCCAACCTATTTTAGTAGAATTTGGTTTGTTAGCATTAATCCACCCGAATTGGTTAAAGAAAAAATTCGAATTAATTCACCTCCGCCAAAACCTGCTGTTCAAACAATTATCTCTAACCAACAATTGTTGTTTTACTCCTAACCTAGTTTGTTTCTCTATTTTTTGGTTTACCCCACCAATTATTTTAAAAACAACTTAAAAACGTAAAACAATGAAAAAAGCAATTGCAGTAGTATTAATAATTCTTTCAGGCCAAATGTTTGGTCAATCAAAAAAAGTCATAGACACTAAAATTTTTGTTAATGGAGTTTGTGGCATGTGTGAGGAACGCATTGAAGAGGCTCTTGATATAAAAGGTATAAAATTAGCCGACTGGGATCTTGACACCAAAATGTGTAGGATTGTATATAAACAAGATCTTATTAAAGAGCAACAGATTCACGAAATTTTAGCCAGCATTGGTCACGACACCAAAAAGGCGAAAGCAAAGCAAGAGGATTACGAAAACCTTCATCATTGTTGCCATTATAAAAGAGAAGAGTAATCATGATGAAGCTAATTTTAAGCTATTTTTTTGCAACTGTTGTTTGTTTTTCTTTTGCACAAAATCAGCCCATAGAAGGCCACGTTTTTGAGTNCATTAATGAGGATTCTATATCTCCACTACCTGGTGTAAACGTTTTTTACTTAGGAACTACACAAGGTACAACTACGGACGCAAAGGGTTATTTTACGTTGTCTACTAATCTAAAGTATCAGCAGCTGGTTTTTAGTTTTACAGGCTTCGATTCAGATACTTTAGACATTAAACCAGATAAAGAGATAAACATTATTTTAAATGATGGTAAGATTTTAGATGAATTTGAGGTAGTGTTTAGACAAGGTAATTATAGTTTTTCTAAGTTCGATCCCAAAGATGCTCAGCTAATTACTCAAGGAGAATTACGAAAAGCAGCGTGCTGTAATTTAGCAGCAAGCTTTGAAACCAACCCCTCAATTGACGCAAGCTTTACCGATGCTGTTACTGGTACAAAGCAAATTCAAATGCTTGGGCTTTCAGGAAAGTATGTTCAACTTCTTTCTTCGAATTTACCAACCGTAAGGGGTTTATCGGTCATTTATGGTTTAGAAGAAGTTCCTGGTCCATGGATAAACGGAATGTCGGTTTCAAAAGGAGCAGGTTCAGTTGTAAATGGCTATGAAAGCATGGTTGGGCAGATTAATTTAGATTTAAAGCAACCTGGAAATGCAGAAAAGTTACACTTGAACTTGTATGGAAATCAAGGTGGAAGTTTTGAAGGTAACGCCTATTTTACTACTAAGATTGGAAAAAAGTGGGAAACGACTTTACTTGGTCATACCAAAAATAATCAACTAGAAAACGACAGAAACAACGATGGTTTTTTAGATAACCCCTTAACCAATCATCATATTTATAGAAACCAGTGGAACTATCGATCAAATAAACTGCACATGGAACTTGGGGCTGATTTTATATCCACAAAAACAACAGCTGGAAATTTATACTTAGATTCAAGTCTAACACCCTCTTCTTCTGAAGGTGAATATAGGGTTGAGATAAACACCGATAAGTTTGGAGCATTTGCAAAAATAGGCTACTTATTTCCTAATGATCAGTTTAAAAGCTTAGCTCTACAGTTAAATGGAACATATACTAATCAAGAGGCTGTTTTTGGAATAAAAAATTACAGTGGACTACAAAAAAGTGCATATGCTAATTTAATTTTTCAGGACGAAATAGGAGAGAAAACTAAAGAGGAAGAAACTGAAACAGAAAATTATTATAAGGCTGGATTTAGTGTTCAGTATGATAATATTAATGAAAGCCTTTTAAGTCAAGACAATTCTTTTAGTATGAACGGGAATTATTTACTTGAGGAAATTGTTCCTGGAGGATTTGTTGAGTATACTCATAGTTCTGAAAAAATAGGATTAATTGCTGGTTTAAGAGCCGATTACAGTAATATATATGGAAGCTTTATTACACCAAGAGTTCACTTTAGGTATAGTATCGCTAATGAAACTGTACTTAAACTTATGGCGGGAAGCGGAAGAAGGACCCCTTCTTTAATAATGGAAAACGTAGGACTGCTGGCTAGCTCAAGAAACTGGATGCTCCACCCCAATAGACTTAACAACAGTTACAGAAGTAACCCATATGGATTAATTCAAGAAACATCTTGGAATTTTGGAGGAGCGTTTTTTAAAGAATTTGAGCTAATCTTTAGAGAAGGAAGTATTCATGTAGATGTTTACCATACGCTTTTTCAAAATCAATTGGTTGTAGATTTAGATCAAACAGCGAGAGAAGTGCATTTTTATAATTTGGATGGGTTGTCGGTTTCCAATTCTTTGCAATTGGAATTAAATTATGAGCTATTTAAGCGATTTGACATTAGACTCGCATATAGGCATTTAGATGTTTACACCAATTATTCAGGTCAGCTTAGAGAAAAACCCCTACTTTCTCGAAATAGAGGTTTTGTTAATATTGCCTATGAGACCAAAAAGCAAAAGGCAAAACAATGGAAGTTTGACCTTACTACTCAATGGATTGGAAGTCAGCGAATTCCCAATACAAGAGATAATCCTCAACAGCTAATTTTAAACGGAAGAAGCGATGATTATTTTCTTTTGAACGCACAAATTACAAGAGTATTTGGTAAACGATTTGAAGTTTATCTGGGAGGAGAAAATATATTGAACTATACACAACAAAACCCCATTTTATCTTCTGAAAACCCCTACGGAGAATTTTTTGAAAGCTCACTAATATGGGCTCCAATTTTTGGTAGAATGTACTATGGAGGACTTCGCTTTACTATGGGTGAAGTAAAGTAGCGTCAATTGAAGAAAAAACATATCCTTTTTCTTTAAGGTTAGTTATAATTAAAGGTAATGCTTCGAGCATTTTAGCTGCAAATTTTGGATTATCGTGAAGTACAATTATGGACCCAGACTGGGTGTTTTTGGTTATGTTTGTTTCAATCTTTTTTGCGTCCACAAGAAAGTCAAAATCTGCCCCTAGCACATCCCACATAATAATTTTATAATTCCGTTTTAATTTTTTTACTTGCTTTGGAGTTATTTTTCCATAGGGCGGCCTAAACAAAGAAGAAGTAAAAATTCTTGCACAATCAGTTACTTCATTTACATAGTCTACTGTAGTTGTTTTCCACCCATTTTTATGGGTTTGAGAGTGATTACCAATAGTGTGTCCAGAAGCTAAGATTTCATTCAACAATTCTGGATGTTTCTGTGCTTGTCTGCCAATGCAAAAAAAAGTAGCAGAAATTTCGTGCGCTTTTAAAATAGCTAATATTTTTCTAGTAAATGTTGGATTAGGGCCATCATCAAAAGTGAGGAAAATCTTATTTTGTTTGTTTGGAATTCTCCATACACAAGATGGAAAAAGCCAACGAAACAAAGCAGGTGTTTTAACGAGATAGAACGGCATTAAATGCGGTTTCCACTCCACATAAAGGAGTAATAAACGGGAAAGTTTTGGCCGTTAAAAAAGAACTTTTGTCTTTCGTTAAAGTTGTCAAAAAATTTCTGCTTAACATCAACCACCACTGATTTAAATTCGGTATCTTCCAATACACCAAGATTTTTAAAGCACGTTGGGTTTTCTGGATTATCAGCTGCAGCGGAAATAGCATTATAAGCCTGCTCCACATTTCCATTATAATAATGGTAGTTAAACTGCTGAATAGACATGTTGTCATCTTTAGAAATTGAAGCCTCACGAAGCATTTCTAGATGGTTCATTGACTTTCCAAACTCAGCCCAAACCTGATTAAAGTGTCTATCTTTAAACTTAAGATAGTGTTTAAGCTTATCAACCTCTAAAGCCGCCAATTGTCTTCCAAGTGCATTTCCTTTAGCGGTATCTCCTGCATCGAAATAATTTGCACACAAGTAAAAGCAAATATCATCTACAGGAACTTGGTTGTTTTCGATTGGCATTATTTCAAAAGTTTTATCTAGTATTGCTACCGCTTGTTCTTTTTTGTTTTCTTTAATAAGTGCATCGGTAAGCTTCATAAGTTGAAGACGTATGTTTTGAACCATTCTCATGGTGTAGTAATCAACCAGAACTCCTTGTTCATGCATATTACCCCATAAGAAATTCACCTTTTCAATAGAGTCGTTAGGATGCTTAAGAGCGTAACCATCCATCATTAAATCAACCATCTTGGAGGTGTTTATTCCACCGTTGCCTCCAAACTCCAAAGGAGTTAGCTTAAAGGTCATTCCCTCTCCTTGCATGTATTTATTTAGGTATTCATTCCCTTGCATACCAACTACACTTGCAAAATAAATTGCCCTATCCCATTTGTAATTTGCAAGAATATCTAGAACCGCCAAATCTGCTTTATAGAGCATACCTCCTTTTAGTCGCCACTTAACCGTATCTCTAAACTGCTTAGAGTTAGCTTGTTCTAAAGAGATTATTCCATTTTCAACAGCCGCTTTTTTATCTACAGGAATGTAAATGTTTTTAAAATCTATGAAATATTCCTGGTTACAGCTGTAGCGGTAAAAGTCTTTTTTATGTGCCTCATCACAAATAAAGTCAATAGCCTCTTTTGCTGTATACCATTTTTGTGGCCAGTTTTTTAGCTGATCAGAACAGCTTTTAGAAAGCGATTGAATTTTGCGCATCAGTCCATTTACCGTATTTCCATAAACGGGTTGGTCTTTTGTCATATTAGAAGAAACAATTTGATTAACTTGAGTGGTTATTTTATTTATTTCTTCTGATTGAGTTTCGTTTAAAGTAATCCCATTAAGAGATCGGGTTAATTCTCTAGATAATGTTTTTTTACTTAGGATGTTTTTTTCCTTTTGCACAACTTTAAGTTGATTTTCAAGTAAATAAAGCTTTTTTAAAAGGCCGCCAACTTGCTCTGCAGATTTGGAATTTAGGTTTTGTAAGGTTGGGGCAATTGCTTCTATTGAAGTATTGATTTTAGCCAGCTGATTTGCCTTAACTTTTCTTAAAGTATTATTTTTAAAGCGTTTTGCTTGATTCTCATCAATAATAACAAAATCTCGCTTTCCACTTCTGTATGAATATTCGTTCATGGTAATTGGTAGCGGAGAAGATTCATACGTTTTCTTTTTCATCTGGTTAATGTGCCAGTCTGTACTTAAAAGACTCATATTGGCTACACGTACGTCCGTACGAACACCTTCAACTTCTTGTATGTACCAAAGAGGGAAAGTATCGTTATCACCATTGGTAAAAAGAATAGAATTGTAATCACAAGACATTAGATAATTGTATGCAAAATCTCTGGCAGTTGAACGATTTGAACGGTCGTGATCATCCCAGTTGTCAAAAGCTAAAAGAGCTGGAACTACCAAGCCAAGTAAAATGGGTACAATAGGTTGTAGTTGATTACTCTTGGCAAATAATCCAATTGCAGTCATTAGTGCGTATACTGCAGTGATGACTCCAGTAATGTACAACAACGTAAGACCTGTTGCCATAGATTGATCGGATAAATATTGAACTAATAGAATAAATAAACTACCTCCAATCCCTGCTCCAAAAACTGGAAGAAGGGAGTTCCAATTTTTGGCATTTTTTACAGCATCGTAAAGGGCGTAAACGCCAAGGCCAATCCAAATAGAGAAAGCATAGAAAGATGCTGCATAAGCATAATCTCTTTCTCTTGGTTCTGCCGGTTTTTGATTCAAATAAATTACAATAGCAAGACCAGTTAAAATAAAAAGTAGAAAAACAGTAAACCAACCCTTAGGATGTTTTTTAAGTTGAAAGAAAAAACCAATTAATCCCAAAATAAGTGGTAGCATGTAGTATTTATTGTAGCCCTTATTGAGTTTTAGATTTATGGGTAAATCGCTTTGATCTCCTAGCCGCTGATTATCTATGAAGTCTAAACCAGTAAGCCAGTTTCCTTCAAGAATTGCGCTACCACCACCACTAACTCCATAGCCTTGAGTGTCGTTTTGTCTACCAGAAAAATTCCACAAAAAGTAACGCATGTACATCCAGCCTATTTGGTAGTTAAACATGTAGGATAAATTTTCTGAAAATGAAGGAAGGTATAAGCCGTCTTGTCCAACACTTTTAGCTTCGTCATAGGCTTCGTATTGCTTTAACCTTTCGTAATAAGTTGGTCGGTCCATTTCTTGACCAAGAGGCAAAGGTTTAGCTTCATCACCACCATAAACATAAATACCTGTAGCTGGATCCACCTCATAATTACACCAAGCCATGTATTTTTGTCCCTCACCATTTCTATACATTCTAGGAAAGAAAGTTGTGTACTCTTTTTGGAATTTACGATCCCCCTTTTTGCCTTCATGTATGTTGATATATCCCTCATTAACTTCTTCAGAAAAATTCACAAAAGGCTTAAACCCATTTTCTTTTAATGAAGCATTTACATCGCTTAACTGTTCTCTAAATTGATTTAAATCCCACATGTTCATAAAAGAAAGCTCTGTTTCCCTTAGGGTAACTCTTGCTTTTTTATTCTTATTTCGACTAACGGTTGCATGTAAATTAATAGGCGACAATAATCTTTTTACCCTTAAAGAATCTTTTGCTTCAATTTCAAGAAAGCTACTATTGGAAGAAATGCTAAAAGTCTTCATGTAGCTACTGTTTTTGGTTTTAACAAACGCATCGTCACAACTGCTTTCAACAGGAGAGTTCCAGTACTGACCGTGTAATATTGGCCATGAACCATATTGATCCCTTTTAAGGTAGGAATACAGTTGAGAAAGTGTTTCTGGATTATTTTCATCTAAAGGAGGGTTGGCATTAGAGCGAATAACAATCATCACAAAAGAAGAGTATCCAATTAACAGCAGAGCAAAGGAAACAATTATGGTATTCCAAATGGGTTTTTCTTTTTTAGCAGATACGTTTAGTCCAAGAACAATTAATCCAATAACTAAGAGCATAAAAATTAAAGATCCAAAATTAAAAGGAAGGCCAAAGCCCTTAAAAAATCGTTCAAATCCATCTGCTATTGACACGGTTTTAGGAATAATAACACCTTGAATAGTAGCTAAAATAACAAGGGATAAAATACCAGTAACGATAAATGAAGGCCAGCTAAATTTATATTTTTTAAAGTAGACAACAAATGCAATTGCAGGAATAGCCAATAGGTTCAGAAGGTGAACCCCAATGGATAAACCAATCATATAGCTAATAAATAAAATCCAACGATTCGGATGACCTAAAAAGGTAGTATTGGTGCTTAATGCTTTTTCGTGTTCATCTACCTCTATATCCCATTTTAATATTGCCCAAAACACAATAGCAGTAAATAAAGAGGACATCGCATACACTTCTCCTTCAACAGCAGAAAACCAGAAGGAATCGGTAAAGGTATATGCTAGAGCACCTATTGCACCACTGCCCAATATAGCAATGGTTTTACTTTTGTCAACACCTCCGCTTTTTAGGGCAAATTTTCTTGCCAGCATGGTAATGGTCCAAAAAAGAAACAATATAGAAAAAGAGCTACTAAGGGCAGACATAGCGTTAACCATCATAGCTGCATTTTCTGGACTTGCAAAAGCAGAGAATAATCGACCAAGCATCATGAAAAAAGGTGCTCCAGGAGGGTGGCCAACTTCTAATTTGTTGGCAGTGGTAATGTATTCCCCACAATCCCAAAGGCTTGTGGTTTGCTCCATGGTTAACAGATAAGTTGCCGTTGCAATAATAAAGACTAACCAGCCAATGGTATTGTTTAGTTTTTTGTAACTCATTTTTATAGGTATTATGACATGCGAAAATAAAAAATAAAAGCAGTCATATTGAATTAGAGAGGTTTATCTAACAAAAATTAACACGCCATGTATATAATTAAAACATCAATACCTGTAAAATAAATTTGGTAGGAATAAAAAATGAAATTAAATTTGCCGTCCAATTGTCCCATGGTGTAACTGGCAACACGTCTGGTTTTGGTCCAGAAGAGTCTAGGTTCGAGCCCTAGTGGGACAACTTATTAAAGAGAACAACCCTAGGTTTTAAATAAAACTTAGGGTTTTTTATTAAATGTTAAAATAATATGTTCATTAATTGAATTGAAAAATTCAATTTACAGTAAAATGCCCCTATAGTAGTTAATGCATTAACTGTAGAATAAAATGAAACTAGGTATTGAAATTGCATTTAACCAAATTTCTTTTTATAAAAAAGTAATCTATTTTTTTGTACTGTTTTCAGGTGCTTTAGCTGCTCAAGATCATCCAACAAACACCAATCAATTTAGTATTGACAGTAGCTATATAAATGGTGTTTTTTCTTCCTATAAATCCATTGCTAATTACAATCCGGATTCTGCTATTAATAGACTCAATAAAGCCTTAGAACTTTCAATTAAAAACAACTACACTTTTGGACAAATTAATGCATTAAGATTTAGTGCTGATATGCACTCTCTTATTTCCAAATATGATACGGCACTACAAATATTACAAAGAGCATTTACTATTGCTACCAATACAAAGGATGTGAAAAATATAATTAACATTCACAATCTTAAAGGAAACATCTTATTAGATAAAGGTAATTATCTAGAGGCTATTGGATGTTATAAAACCGTTCTGAAATTATCTAATGAAATAAATTACTATGATGGAATTGCCAAAGGCTACGCCAACCTTGGGGTTGGTTATTATTTAATAGGAGATTATACAAAAGCAATAGATTTTTACAATGAAGCTATTCCAAAGCTGGAATTAGCAAACGATTCAGTAACATTAGCAACATTAACTTCAAATTTATCTTCTTTTTATCAGCTAGTTGGAGATTTTCAAATGGCTATTGAGGTATGTAAAAAATCTTTGAGTTATACCAACAAAGATGACCACGTGGCTCAAGCCAGAATAAAAATAAATTTAGGTAGAAATTATACAGAACTTCAAGATCATTCTAAAGCACTTATTTACTACAAAGACGCCCTTGCGCTAACCAAAAAAAATGGAAATATTCGAAATAGAATAACGGCCTACAATAATATTGGAACCACCTATGTAAAACTTGGTTATTTCAACAAAGGAATAGAAAGTTTGGAAAAAGGGCTATCCCTTGCCAAGAGTCATAAAATGGAGAGCGATGTAGCATATTTAAAGTTTTACATTGCCAAGGCCTACTATGAAAACAAATTTTATAAAAAGGCTAGGTTTTTTGCTGAACGAAGTAGTGAAATAGCTGATAGTTTGAAAATTATGGAGTTAATGCTAGATGATTACTCGCTTCTTGGAAACATCTATGAACAATTAAACGATCATAAATCCTGTAATAGAGTTTTAAGAAAGCACATTAAAACCAAAAGTGCTATTGGTGAGCAATATTATCAAAAGCAGCTTACCGAAATGGAGGCTAAATACAAGGTTGATATTAAGGAGAAGCACATCCAATTGCTTTTAAAAGATAGCCTGCATAAAAACGAAATAGTTACCAATCAACTCAATCAACTTAATTGGAGAAAAAAAGAGACCAATTACTTAATTTCAGGAGCAATTCTTTTGCTTATAGGTACACTACTTATTTCTTATTTTCTATTTAAATATAGAAAGGTTAATAAAGTGATTTTTGCTCAAAAAAATAAAGTAGAGCATCAGAAAAGTGTGATAGAAATTAAAAATAGAGACATCACCGACAGCATTAAATATGCAGAGCGAATTCAAAAAACAATGCTTCCAGCTGATGAGCTGGTCCAATATCACCTTAAAGATGTGTTTGTTTTATACAAGCCTAAGGATATTGTTGCTGGAGATTTTTATTGGTTGGAAAAAAAGAACGATTCGGTTCTTTTTGGGGTGGCAGACTGTACAGGGCATGGTGTCCCAGGTGCAATTGTTAGTGTGGTTTGCTATAATGCGCTAAATCGTTCGGTTAGGCAATATGGATTAACTAAACCAAATGAGGTTTTGGATAAGGCAAAGGCAATTATTGTTGATGCATTTAGTCAAAACGAAGATGTTAGAGATGGGATGGATGCTGCTTTATGTTCTATAAAAGGCAAGAAGCTTTATTTTTCTGGTGCTAATAATCCCTTATGGCTATTTAGAGGTCAAGAGCTAATTACCTATAAGCCAGACCGTCAGCCTGTTGGAAAGCATGAAGTGGAAAAACCTTTTTCTGTTCAAGAAATTGATTTAATAAAAGGCGATACTGTATATATTTTCTCAGATGGTTTTGCTGATCAATTTGGTGGTGAAAAAAATAAGAAATTTAAATCTACCCAGCTCAAACGTTTATTGATATCAATTCAGAAAGAAGATCTGCAAAAGCAAAAGCAAATTTTAAGCAAAGAGTTTGATAAATGGAGAGGAAACTATGAGCAAATGGATGATGTTTGCATTATGGGTGTTCGGATTAATTAAAAAAGCTAAATCATTTTTTGACTTAATTTACTATTTCTATCAGCTGTACCGCTTTGTTTTTAAGCTGAAAAAGGTAAAGGCCTGTTGATAATGCAGGTAGCTCAATGGTCCTATTTTTGGGGCTAATATTTCCAGAAAAAACTTGTTTTCCAGAAATTGAATAGATTTTATACTCTGTCGGTACTTTTAAAGAGACATTAATAGTAATAAAATCTTTAGCAGGATTTGGGAAGATTACAATATCTTCATTTTGATTAGCAGGCCCGTTAATTCCAACTGTTGGAAAGCAGTCAGGAACAATGCTGTTGTTAACCATCATGTTTAGGGCATGATCGTATAAATCATCACAAATGTAAAGTCCGTCTCCTTCTCCATTGGTTAGTACGCATAGCCCTATATCGTTGTGTGGGTCTAGAAATAGATGCGTATTAACGCCTTTTTCTCCTCCACTATGCCCCCATAACATCGCTTCTCCTGAGCTATGGTATAGCTTAGTACGATACCAATTTAATCCTTGTGTAGTATCTAATAAAGGAATTTGAAACGACAACATTTCATTTACCGTATTGGGGTCTATTATTGTATTTCCATCTAAGGTTCCTCCATTTAAAAAAGCAATCATAAAGTTTCCTAAATCCAGGACTGTACTTCTGAGTTGTCCGTTTGGGTAGTCGGCAAAACCGTACTGACTGTAGGGGATATAACTTCCATTTTGGTAAGAATAAGGTGTAGCAACCTGACTAGGATTAAAATCTGAATAATGCCATGCTGTATTTTCCATGCAAAGTGGATTGAAAAGGTGGTTGTCGCAATAATCATCGAAAGGAACACCTGAACTAACCTCCACTAAATAACCATTTAGCGCTGATGCCATATTTGAGTAATTGTAAGTAGATCCTGGTGCAGAAGTTAAAAAATTTCCAGTAGCACTGTAATCTGATCCTGTTGTAGGGAAGTAGCTTCCCATGCAATTGGCTAATGAGATTGTTGGATCTGGATAGCCATAATAAGAGCCCATTGTTCCCCAATTGTCTTTAATGGAAGAAGTGTGCGTCATTAATTGTCGAGCAGTAATGGAATCGTTAGTAAAATTAGGGATTTCAACATCCCAAGGTAGGTATTGATTAATATCGGCATCTAAATCGATTAATCCAGATTCGTTTAGTTGCATTGCTGCGGTTCCAGTAAATAATTTTGAAACAGAAGCCAAAAGAAAAACAGTTGTATCTTCAACCTCAATTGAATTGGCAACATCAGCATATCCATAGGATTCTACCCAAACAATTTCTCCATTTTTTACAA
>PAZE01000011.1 GCA_002716065.1 Crocinitomicaceae bacterium
TATTTTCTTCCATAATAAATGTGTTAATTTTTAACGCAGTAAAAATCCTAAATATTGATTTTATATCAAGAAATATCTTGTTAATAAATGTTAAGTGAAGTTGAATAATTATTGGATTTTTCTTTTTCAAGTAGTACTACTTTAATTTATTTTTGGTGTATGAATAAAGAATTGTTACTCAAGGATTGTATCCAAGCAGTTGAATCTTTCCATGATTCCTTTGGAATTAAAAATGAATATCAACCAATTGCTTCAATTGATCAAAAAGACTTTCTTCTTCGTCATAGACTTATGAAAGAAGAAAATGATGAATATCTTCAGGCCGTAAAAGAGGGGGATTTGGTTGAAATTGCTGACGCTCTTGGTGATATGTTGTACATCTTATGTGGAACTATTCTAAAGCATGGTATGCAAGATAAAATCGAAGAGGTCTTTAATGAAATTCAACGTAGTAATATGAGTAAGTTGGATGTTGATGGAAAACCAATTTACAGAGAGGATGGTAAAATATTAAAATCTGATCAATATTTTAAACCAGATTTAATGTCAATACTTAATGGGAACTAGAAAATCCTATTTTGCCTTTTGGAGAGTTAATTTTCTTTTTTAGAGCAATCATTTTAATGCATGCTATTGCACATTCAACAGCTTTATTTCCGTGTTTCCCTCCTGATCTATCAATTGCTTGTTGCATGGTATTATCTGTAAGCACCCCCAAGATTACAGGCTTATTGTACTTAATTCCAACATTCATAATACCATTTGTGGCACCATCGCAAACAAAGTCAAAATGCTTGGTTTCACCTTGAATTACACTACCTAAAGCAATAACCCCTTGGGCATCAGTATGTTCAAGCAGGTATTGAGCTCCAAGAGGAAGTTCGAAAGTGCCTGGAACATAATGAATATAAATATTTTCTGGATTTACATTGAGTTCCTTAAGAGTCTCTTTAGCGCCTTTTAATAAATTATCGGTAATGTCACTATTCCATTCAGAAACAACAATTCCGATAATCATTTTACTTGCATCAGGAATCGAATCTTTGTCGAAGTGGGAAAGATTTTTTTCTGAAGTTGCCATGCTATTCTTCCTGATATACAGGTTTGTATACTGGACCTCCCAGCTTTAATGACTCTAAGTATTTTTCTGCAGTGATTGAAAGTGGAGATGTTGGGTATTTTTCTACCAGCTCTTGATAAACTTTTTGCGCTTTATCATAGTCTTCATTCATTTCTTGAGTGAAAGCCAATTTCATCATATATAAAGGAGAAGTAAGTTCATTATCTCTTCTTCTATAGGCCTGATCGTAATACTCTCCAGCTTTAGTTAGATCCCCTTTTTGAAGGTAAGCATCACCAATTCCACCTAATGCTATAGTGGCAATTAATTCATCATTAAAATTAACTTCAGATAAAGTTTCAATTGCTTTGTCAAAATCACCAGTATTTAAATAGGCAATTCCTAAATCATAAACTGCAAGTTTCCCACCATCGTAACCAGAATACTCATCAATAGCTTTACTTAAACCTTTAAATGTCATAAGTGAATCTCCACTTATTAAGCTGTTCCAATCGTTGTTGTCAAAAGCAGCCGCCTCTTGTCTCCAAATTGCAGCCAAAGATTTTTCATTTTTAGGCTGAACAACATACGTTTTGTACAATACAGAATAGGAAAACCAGCCTATTACAAGAACCGCTAGAACAATAGAGAATATCTTGATTATTGATCGATTTTTTTCAATAAATTCAGCACTTTCATCTCCTAAAAGATCTTCAAAAATCACTTTTTTAGTTGACTTTTCTTCTTGTTCAACTTCTGGGGTTTTATCTTCTACTTCAGTCATGTTGTTTTGTTTATTCGACTGCAAAAATAGTTTTTTTACAATAAATTGCATAACCTTTCTTCATAGTAGTATTTTTGTTTCATGCATCTATCTAGTTTATCTCTTTTAAATTTTAAAAATTGTCAGGAAATTAGCATTGAATTTTCTGAAAGAGTGAATTGTTTTTTGGGAAATAATGGCCAAGGAAAAACAAATCTTTTGGATGCTATTCATTACTTAAGCTATACCAAAAGCTTTTTCAATTCTATAGACAGTCAAAATATTCTTTTTAACCAACCCTTTTTTACCATTGAATCCAATTGTATGGTAGATGATGAAAGTGTCCACTTGCATTGTGCTTTAAAAAGAGGAGATAAAAAGATATTTCGAAAAAATAAAAAGGCTTATAAAAGACTTTCTGATCATATTGGATTACTTCCAGTTGTTATGATCACTCCATTCGATATTAATCTAGTATTAGATGGAAGTGAGATTAGAAGAAAATTTATCGATGTTTTGATTAGTCAGTTTAATAAAGCTTATTTGGATCAACTAATTGGTTATAATAGATTATTGCTACAAAGAAATAAGTTGTTAAAGAAATGGGCCGAATCTAATCTTTTTCAACCCGATTTACTAGAAGTAATTAATGTGCAGCTTGTTGAAAAAGGGAATTTTATTTATTCTACTCGAAAGCAATTTCTTTTGGATTTTATTCCTGAGTTTAATCATTTTTATGAGAAAATTTCAAAAAGCAGTGAACATGTTGAGTTGCATTATGAGTCAAGTTTAAATGGTAATACTTTTTCAAGTTTACTTCAGGAAAATCTGGATAAAGATCGAAGACTAACCTACACTTCAGTAGGAATTCATAAAGATGATTTGATTTTTAAAATTCATGATCAGCCTTTAAAGAAATTTGGATCACAAGGTCAGCAAAAATCTTTTTTAATAGCGTTAAAATTGGCTAAGTTTCAGTTTATCAAAAACCAAAAAGGATTTGCTCCAATTTTACTATTGGATGATATTTTCGATAAATTAGATAACAATAGAGTTAGCTATTTACTCGATTTAATTCAAAGTAAAGAGCTTGGCCAAACCTTTATTACAGATACAGATTTAGAGAAAGTTCCAGCTATATTAGCTTCAATGAAAATTGATTACAAGGCATTTGAAATTAACAACGGTAAAACTAAGCAATTGTAAATGAGTTACAAGAGAGATAAAAACGAAGAGAAATTAGATGATGTTGTTAAAAGATTAATAAATTCATATGGCTACTCTAATAAGTTTAACGAGTATGAGGTAGTTGAGGCATTTAGTAAAATTATGGGTTCGGTAATAATGAAGAAGGTTGATGATGCCTATGTATACAATTCTAAACTTGTTTTAAAATTAACTAGCGCTCCTTTAAGACAAGAATTAAGTATGGAAAAAACTAAACTAATTGCTATGATTAATCAAGAATTAAAAACTGATTTTTTAAAAGATATTATTCTTAAATAGCTTATCCTAAAGCCACATCTAAACACATCATAAGTACAAACCCTCCAATAAATCCAAGAGTTGCTATGTCAGTATATTTGTCTCTTTGAGTTTCTGGAATTACTTCTTCAACTACCACATATATCATTGCTCCAGCAGCAAAAGCTAGTCCATAGGGTAGAAGCGGTTCAAATTGAGTAACAGCAATAGCACCTATAACTCCGGCAATTGGCTCTACAATAGCTGATAATTGACCATACCAAAAACTTTTAAATCTAGAAACAGCTTGTCTTCTGAGAGGCATTGAAACAGCTATTCCTTCAGGGAAATTTTGAATTCCTATACCAATGGCAACTATAAGAGCTTCAGAAATCATATTAGTGTCACCCATAGCGGCTCCAAACATTACTCCCACAGCTAATCCTTCAGGAATGTTATGCATTGTAATTGCTAAAACAAGTAGAGTTGTTCTGTGCCAGTCTGTTTTTATTCCTTCTGATTCATTTTCTTTAAAGTTAATGTGAAGGTGTGGAAGGTACTTATCTAATAAGAATAAAAATAAAGCCCCTAAAACAAATCCTGATGCTGCAGGAATAACTTTAACAAAACCCTCACCTATGCTTTGATCTATTGCTGGTCCTAGTAAGCCAAAACAGCTTGCTGCAACCATAACTCCTCCAGTAAACCCCAACATTCCATCTAGAGCACCTCTATGAAGAGATTTGAAAAAAAACACCAATGAAGCTCCTGATGCAGTAACTAACCATGTGAAAATGGTAGCAATTAAGGCTGCATGAATAGGGTTAATTTCACTGAACCAAACAACAAGATTATTCCACATTAGTTGATAAGTTGAATTAATAAATTTTTAGAAACTCTTTCAGAAACAGTAAGAAATTTGTCGTTAATTTTAAGTTTATAACTAAGGTCAAAATCAAAAATTTCATCAATTATAATCTCTGTACCGAGAGTTAAGCCTTCTTTATCTAAATACCTTAAGAAAACCGATGATCCATCATTAACACCTACAATAATCCCTTTTTGATCTTTTTGCAGACTACAAAGAGGTTGAGATTTTCTCTTGTCATTAATTTTACCATATTTATCTGGAATCGGGTCTCCATGCGGGTCGAATTTAGGGTTGCCTAAAAAGTCATCTAATCGATTGATAAGTTCTAAAGAGTCAATGTGTTCCAACTGTTCTGCAATATCATGAACTTGATCCCATCCAAAATTCAAATTATTAACTAAAAAGGTTTCCCATAAGCGATGCTTACGAATGATTTGAAGGGCAATATTTTTACCTTCATCAGTAAGACTTACCCCTTTATATTTTATGTAATTAATCCAATTTTTATCAGCTAGCTTTTTGATCATATCTGTTACACTTGAGGCTTTCATATCTAGATAATGAGCTATTTCATTAGTAGATATGTAATCTCCATTACTGTATAAAGAATAGATAGCCTTTAAATAATCTTCTTCAGATTTACTCCGCATTTTTACTGATTAATAAGACGGTAAATATACTATAATTTAGGCTTGTCTAAAAAAAATCATTAGTTTAGCCGAAAAAATAAAATATTGTATTTTGAAACTCGAATTGAAGCTAATTTTTCTGCCAGTTTTTTTCTTTTTTCACTTATTGAGTTATTCGCAGTTTACTACGATTAAAGGAGTAGTACTTAATCAAGATAACTCTTTACTTGAATTTGTTAATGTTATTGATTCGGTTTCCTTAAAGGGAACAACTACCAATACTAAAGGAGAGTTTGAAATTCAAGTTCCATTATCTGTAGTTACTCACCTAAAGATTTCCTGTATCGGTTATACTGATCAAACGCTCATTTTGGAAACTAAAGAAATCAATACAGAGATAAAAGTTGTTTTGGAAAAATCTGATGATTTTTTGGATGAAGTTGTTATTAGCGGAACTTTGACTGAAATTTCGAAAAAAGATTCACCGATCCCTGTTGAGGTTTATTCATCAGCTTATTTAAATAAGGTCCCTAGTGCTGGATTGTTGGAATTAACTCAAAATATAAATGGTCTAAGACCTCAATTAAATTGTGCGGTTTGTAATACTGGAGATATACATATAAATGGAATGGAAGGGCCTTATACAATGGTTACTATTGATGGTATGCCGATTGTTGGAGGTCTTTCTACAGTATACGGTTTACAAGGAATTCCAAATAGTCTTCTTCAAAGAGTTGAGGTGGTTAAGGGACCTGCATCTACATTATACGGTTCAGAAGCAGTTGCAGGTTTGATAAATGTAATAACAAAAAGTGTTGAATGTGCACCTAAGTTTTCATTTAACATTTCTTCGACTTCATGGAATGAAATACAAGCAGATGCTATGTTTACCTATGCAGAAAACAAAAAGATTAGTGGGATATTTGCTGTTGACTACCATAATTACTCTAAACCAATTGACAAAAATGGCGACAATTTTACGGATTTAACACTAAAAGATAGAGTTTCAATTTTTAATAAATGGAGCTTTAAACGAAAAGATAATAAGAAGGCAATTTTGTCTGCTAGATATTTATATGAAGATAGGTGGGGAGGGCAAATGAATTGGAATCCTTCTTTTAGAGGAGGTGATAGTATTTATGGTGAATCTATTTATACAAATAGAGCTGAATTAATTGGTAAATATGAATTACCTACTAATGAAGATATCGTTTTTAATGGATCGTATAGTTTTCACGATCAAGATTCTAGATATGGTGATTTGTCTTATATAGCTGAACAGCAAATTGCATTTGGTCAATTAGTCTGGAATAAAAAAGTAGGAAATACACATTCTATAGTTTCTGGTTTGGCAATGAGTTACAATACTTATGATGACAATACCACTGCTACATCTTACATTGAAAATGAGAAAGAAATTAACCGTCCAAATAGCTGGTTTTTGCCAGGAATTTTTTCTCAAGATAATATTTCTATCGGCAATACTATGAACCTTATTTTAGGAGCTAGACTAGATTATCACTCTTCACATGGTCCTATTTTTTCTCCCAGAATGAATTGGAAATGGAGTCCTTCTTCATGGGTTTTTCGATTAGGGTATGGCAATGGGTTTAGAGTTGTAAATATATTCTCCGAAGATCACGCAGCACTAACAGGTGCTAGAGAGGTTGTAATTAGTGATAACTTAAACCCAGAACAATCTAATAATGTCAATTTAAATATTGAAAAACAGATTACTACTCAGTTTTTTAAACTATCTGTTGATGGTTCTTTATTCTATACTTATTTTTCGAATAAAATTTTACCTGATTATTCTGTCGATAATCAAATAATTTATTCTAATCTTAATGGTTATGGGGTTTCTCGTGGGGCTACTGTAAATGCCAAATTTCTTTTTGAATTTCCATTGACGTTAAACCTTGGCTTTAGTCTTTTAGATGTTTATGCTAAAGAATATAATTCTGTAGGTGTATTGGCTAAGCAAGAGCAGTTGTTTACAGAACCTTATTCAATGACTTGGTCTGCTAGTTACAAAATTCAAAAATTGGGATTAAAAGTTGATTATACTGGTAATTTGTATGGTCCAATGAAACTTCCTATTGTTGAAAATGATTTCAGACCTGAGTATTCTAATCCATTTAGTATTATGAACATGAAGTTGTCTAAAGACTTTAAGTACGGATTTAATCTATTTTTAGGTGTAAGAAACTTCCTTAATTTTACTCCTCCAGCATATTCCATTCTAAGGGCAAACGATCCTTTTGATAGACTAGTTGATGATCCAGTAAATAATCCAAATAATTATTCTTTTGATCCAACCTATATCTACACATCATTTCAGGGAATTACTTTATTTGGAGGGGTTAAATACGTGTTTAATTAATTTTATCAATCGGGTATTTCCACTCATTAAAAGAGAATTCCCATCTTTCATTTATTGATTGTGTCTCCTTTTCTGTTAGAATTGAGAATGTGTTTTTTTTGTAATTTTTTACTGTGGAAAGATAGGATTTGATTTTGGGTTCAATTGTTTCAAAATCCCCTAGATTTATTTGGTTGTATATTTTTTTAATAGTACTTAACGGAGCATCAGAGAGCTCTTTGTAGCTAATTTCAATTAAGTTTTGTGAAGGGATTAACTCTCTTTCTTCAATGTATTTTTTAAGTGTGGTCTCGTAGCAATAAAGTACTCTTTCTTTTATTTTTTCATCTGAGAAATCTTGTAAAAATTGAGATTTTATGGTTTTGTTGTAAAGATGAATATTCGATTGAAATACGTCATATGGATTTCTATGAATAAAAATAAATTTAGCATTTGGATACAATTCAAGAAGAACCTTAATTCTTGCTGTGTTATGCGGATTTTTTAGCAAAAGTTTTTTTTCTTTTCCCTGATATAAAGCAATTTGAAGTAGCATTTTGTGGTATATTTTTTTCCACTGTTTTTTTTCTTTTTTTGATGTTCCTAAAAAGATATTATACTTGTCAAAATAGCTTCTGTTTTGAGGGAAGAAAAAAGTTTGCATTCCGCTTTTTTCAGTTAAGTTGGTCAGAGGATGTTCTTCTTCTGTAGGTGCAGATGCATTTATTTTTATATTGTCTTGTGGCCTAGTAGAAGGCATAAAATAATTTAGTAGAGGTCTCATGAATGTTTTTGATACGAAAGCCACTCTAAAGAAAAAGGCTTGAAATGCTTCAAGATAGCTAAATTGATTGTCTTGAGATAGTAGATAATGTAGGTGAGTTGTGCCACTTCTCCAATGGCCAATAACAAAAACTGGTTCATTTTCATAAAATGAAACGCTTCTAATTCGAAATGATATATAGATTGATTGCATCCATCTAAATGGAGCTGATCCAAGGATGAAAAGAACAATCTTCACCCTCATTTTTTTTCTTTTTTTTGAAAGTTTATTTTGGATTTTTAGGGTGATCCATAATCTTAAACTTGAAATGAATAACTGGTGTTCTTGAAGTTCTTCTTTACTCACTTAGTCGAATTGAATTTCTTAAAAATACTAAAACATCATTAATTGATGTGTTTTTGTTTACATTTGCCCAACTAAAAATTACAAGGTTGAATAAACCTTTTTATTAATTTATAATTTTTCAAAATGAATATTTATGTAGGTAACCTTAATTATAAGGTTCAAGAAGAAGATGTTAAAGATGTCTTTGAAACTTATGGAGATGTAACTTCTGTGAAGCTAATCTCTGACAGAATAACTGGTAGAGCTAAAGGCTTTGGTTTTGTTGAAATGGCAAATGAGCAAGAAGCGCTTGACGCAATTGAAAACTTAGATGGTTTCAATCTGCTAGAAAGAGAAATGCGTGTTAATCAAGCTAAACCGAGAGATAACTCGTAATCTTACAAAAATGAAAGTAGAACAAAATAAAAACGTTTCGGTTCATTATACCGGGAAATTAAAAGACGGAAGTGTTTTTGATTCTTCTGTCGATAGAGAGCCATTAAATTTTACTGTTGGTGAAGGAAAACTTATTCCAGGTTTTGAGCAAGGAATAGTTGGAATGGGAGTAAATGAAAAGAAGCTTATTGAAATTCCATTTATCGAAGCTTATGGTGAAGTGAAAGAAGAATTGATTCAAGAAGTTTCTAAATCTAATCTACCTTCTGATCTAACTCCTGAAGTAGGAATGCAATTGCAGTCTAATGGACAAGATGGAAGCACCATATTAGTTACCATTGTTAAGGTAGAAGAAGATAAAATTGTTGTAGATGCCAATCATCCACTTGCTGGAAAGGATCTTTTATTTGACATTGAAGTTGTTGAAATTAAGTAACAACTTTTATTAATAAAATAACTTAAGCCCTGTTTTACAGGGCTTTTTTATTTTCCAATTATTTTAAGCTCTACACGTCTATTTTTTGCTTTTCCTTCAGCAGTTGTATTTGGAGCTAAAGGCTCTGATTCTCCATGTCCTTTGGCTACTAATCTATTTTTGCTGATTCCTTTACCAGAAAGATAGTTTACAGCAGATTGGGCTCTTCCTTCTGAAAGTTTTTGGTTAAATACTTCTGATCCATCGCTGTCTGTATGACCAGCTAGTTCAATTTTAATGGTAGAGTTTTGATTTAAGAAATCTACCAGTTGATCTAGAATTCTAAAAGATCTTTCATCTAACGTGTTTTTTCCTGTTTTAAACAATAAATCCTCAACAATTATACTTTTTCCTACTTCAATTGGAGAAAGTAAAACTACTTTTTCAAGGTCTTTTTGTTCATTGGCCTCAATCTTGATTTTTTGGTTAAAATAACCTTCTTTAGTAACCAATATTTCAAATTTATTTCCAATTTCTAAAGGGTAATTTTCAGGAGGAAAACTGTTAAGTGCAATTAATGAGTTTTGTTGGTTTGCAGGGTCTGTAAGGTTAATGGCCATAACCGTACTTTCAATAGGTTTCTTGGTTAGCTCATCTAAGACTACTAATTTAAGATTGGTAGCAATTATTTCAGGTTTTGTTTTAGAGATGTACATGGTTTTACTTAAGGTTCCATACTTGTCATACCTTAACTCTAGAACTGCATTTTCATAGCCTTCAGCATTTAATGAAATGGTGTGTTTCTTTCCACTTTCCAATTCTGTTAACAATTTATTGCTGTTTCCTAGATCTTGTTGCTCACCGGTTTTTTGATCAACTAAACTTATGTTTACTTGCACAGGTTCATTGGTTTGTTTATCAAGGATGTCCAATTCAAAATCAAACATTCGAATAGTTTTTGAAAGGTAAATTTTCTTGGACTGAGCTTCTTCAGAAGAATTGATAACAACAATACTATCAGAATTGTAATTTTCCTTGCTTATGATAATTTCATATTCGTCTTTTTGATTTAACGCAATTGTGCTTTTGGATAGGTTGGTGAAAAGATTTCCCTTTTGTTTAAGAGATTTATTGTTGTAGCTAGCAGAGGCTTCAATAGGTTGTTTGGTGTCCTTGTCAAATACTTCAATAGTGTAGTTGAATGATTTTATTTTTTCAACTTGGTGAATCTTGTAGTTTAAAAATAGCTCAAATGATCCTGTTTTTGTATTTAATGGATCTGCAATTGAAGAAGTGGTAAGATCATAGGTAAGTCCAATATCCATTTTGTTAGATAAGTATTTTAAACTCATTATAGCAGCATCATTGAGTCGGTAAAATCCTCCAATTCCCAAAGCAGCTTTTTTATAAGATTCTTTTGCAAGATCATATATAAAGTCACTTCCAACAACAACATGTGTTTGTCCTCCCTGTATCATAACTAATGACTTAGGAGAAATCCCAAATTCTCCAAAATTAATATTTCCACCTCCAGTAATTGCTATTCTCATAGGAGTTGATTGGTTAACATTAAAAGCAGATAATCCCACAAAATATTTATTGCTCCCAGAAGAATCAATAGCAAACCAAGTAACTGATGGGGTAACCTCTAAACCATTGATTACAGGATTGTTAACACTTTCTCCTAAATTGCTTGTTGGGTCGTAATATCCATTAACAAATTGTGAACCTGTGCTAACACTACTTAGGTCTGTTACACCATTAAAGTAACCTACTTTTAAGCCAGCAGAAAGATTGTTGAAATTATTGAATTCAAAATTATAGGCACCTGTAACAGCAAATTGGTTGTTTACTATTGATCCAGCTTCACCTAATCTTTCATTAACAAAAGAAAGACCAACAGTGGCAATTTTTTTGTTGCTATTAGCTTGTCTAATAGGGTAAAAGCCTTCAAACTGAGAGGTGCTAAAAGGTTTAACAATACTCATCCATTGGCTTCTGTGAACCATGGTTAAGTTAATATCTTCAGCCATTCCAATTGATGAAGGATTTGTGAGATTGTAAGAACGATCAAAGTTTGAAAAGAAAGCATCCTGACTTGTAGCTGTTAAACTAATAAGAAGAAATGCTATGATAAGATTAAAATTTTTCATGTTTTTCAGTTATTCGTTTAACGTTTTAATAAAATGCTTCCAGAAGAATTCATATTATCTATTAAGGAGAAATCTACTGGATTCCCTCCAAGGTCATTGGCCACTAACGTCCAAAGATAAACTCCACCTGGTTGATCAATTTCATTGAATTTGCCATTCCAACCTACGGTTTTAAGTTCAATCAAGCTTGTGGTAGAATAAACTACTTCTCCCCATCGGTTATAAATTTGGAACAGGATATCTTCACTAAATCCATTGCCGTAGAGAAGTAAGATGTCGTTATTTCCATCTCCATTTGGGGTAAACATTGTAGGGAGAAAAAGATTATTTTGAATTTGAGTAACAATAATTGAATCAATACCAATACATCCATTAGCATCTGTTACTGTAACCCAAAACTCACCAAATTCATTTACGAAAATATCCGAAGAGTTTTCTCCAGTAGACCAATTGTAACTACTAAATCCACTACCAGCATCTAAAAGGAGATTGTCAATTTCATTTATACTAGTATCTGGACCAATATTTACAGTAGGATTTGTATATAATCCTACAGAAATATTGTCCGTAGTTGAACAATCGTAATTGTTCGTTACTGTAAGAGAGTAGATGCCAGAATCCGCAACGCTAATTGAAGAAGTAGTTTCTCCCGTAGACCATTGGTAAGAAACAAATGGAGTAGTTCCATCAATAGTTAATGAAAATCCATCACATATTGTTGTGTCGTTTCCAAGATTCAAAACTGGTAGTGGAGATACGTCAATTGTGTAAAAGTCATTTCCAACACATGAGTTAGAATCTGTCATTGTTACAAATATTGTATCTCCTTGAGTTAGATTAGTTGTAGTAAATGTGTTGGTAGAACCAGATTGTATTACTGAAGAATTGGAATTTATTGACCAATCATAGTTTATACCATTATTGGCGTAAAAAGTAACAGAGTCACCAGCACAAATAGAATCTGAAGAAGAGCTAAGAAGAGGTTCAGGTAATCCATAAATTTCGATAATAACATCACTTGAATTAGTTGAATTCAAGCAACCAGCTAAAGATGACCAGGTTAAGGTATAAGTCTCACCTGGTTGACCAGTGAAGACTGCATTAGGATCAGCATTATTTGAAAAGAAACCTCCATTTCCAGCACTTACAGACCAAGTTCCATTTCCTGAAGCATTAAGATTGATTATTGAGTCACATGCAGCATCGTCAGTTCCTGCATCAAAAGTTGTGTATTCCCATTTAATTTGAATTTTTGCCCAGTATTGTTCATATCCGTTGGAAGGAGATCCAGCACCATCTCTAGAAACTAGGTATTCATTCCATTGACAAGGTGGGTCATTTTTAAAAGATATTTGGCCTGATGGAGCGAGTGTTCCTGATACATTTCCCATTGAAGCGTAATTGTCATCTCCATCAAGGCAGAAGTTTGAGGCAAAAGGATTTGGTTGGAATACCCTATAGGTACAATTTCCACCACATGCATCTTTTTCCCAGCACTCCATTTGTACATTAATAAGAGTAGCTGAAGAATTGGTTCCAGTAATAAGTGTATAATCAGCTAAATTCCACCAATCACCCCATTGGTTAGTAACGTGTTTACATTGAGCGGTATTAAATCCAACACCAGCATTATCTTGTGCTCTTACAAACCAGGTAGGGTCCTGGTCACCATATAAAAAGCTGCCAATTCCACCATCATCGGCATCTGCTTCTGCCATTAACTCTACGACCTTAACTTCGTAATTAACATTTTGAGCGTTTAGCATGAAATTGAAAAAAGAAAGGAAAAATACGGGTAGAACGTAAAATAGCTTCATGAATAATAATTTAAATGAAATAGAACATTTAGTTATAAATATAGGATTTTTTCAAAAAAAAACTCCCAATTTGGGAGTTTCTAATTATTTGTTAGATTGAAATTGTTTAATAGCAATATTCATTTTTTTCAATTAGCTTTTTAGCAATAAGCTGTCTAGCTTCTTTTGGATTGAAAGGTTCATGTTTGGTAAATCTTTTAACTCCCATGAGCATCATTTTTAGCTCATCACCAGTTGAAAAGCTATTCAATGCATCCTTAGCAAATTTATTTATGTTATCACAACTATCATAAATTAATACTTTCATCATGGCTAATTGCTCTTTATATTCTTGTTCAGATTTTAAAGCAACCATTTTTTGAACTCTNAGAAGAGTAGACTCTGCAACATATATCGTATTAATAATATCAGCAATATTAATTACCAACTCTTGTTCAATAGCTAGTTTATCGCCTAATTTTTGCGCAGCAGCTCCTGCAACCATTAGAAGAGCTTTTTTAAAATTGGTTATGCATTTTTTAGCCTGTCCAAAAGTTGATGTGTCATCATTGCCAAAATCTGGAATTCCCATTAGCTCTTTAGCAACGGAAGTTGCTGGTCCCATTAAATCAATTTCTCCTTTCATTCCTTTACGAAGTATCATGCTAACAGTAAGCATTCTATTGATTTCATTGGTTCCTTCAAATATTCGGTTAATTCTAGAATCTCTGTATGATCTTTCAATGTTTTTTTCTGCAGAGAACCCCATTCCACCATGAATTTGAAGACCTTCATCAACTACATAATCTAGTATTTCAGAACCATAAACCTTCAAAATGGCACATTCTGGAGCAAATTGCTCAATNCCCTTTAATGTAGCTTCTTCTTTGGAAAGACCTCCTTTAATTAAGTCTTCTATAGCATCTTCAATATTTTGAGTGGCTCTGTAAGTGGCTGATTCACAAGCAAATGTTCTTATACACTGCTCAGCTAATTTATGTCTTATAGCACCATATTTAGAAATTGGACGATTAAATTGTTCTCTTTCATTTGCATAGATAACTGATTCGGTAATGGTTCCTTTAGCACCACCCATAACACCTCCTGCCAACTTAATTCTTCCTATATTTAGAATGTTAACAGCGATTTTGAAGCCTTTTTCTCTTTGATAAAGCATGTTCTCAATAGGAACTTTAACATCATTAAAGAATACTTGCCTTGTAGAGGATCCTTTTATGCCTAATTTTTTTTCCTCAGCATTGAGAGTAATTCCTTCACTTGTCCCTTCAACTAAAAATGCAGTGAGGTTTTTGTCGTCATCAATTTTAGCAAAAACAGTGAATAAATCTGCAAATCCAGCATTAGTAATCCACATTTTTTGTCCATTAATGATGTAGTTCTTGCCATCTTTATCCAAAACAGCTTTTGTTTTTCCAGAATTGGCATCTGATCCTGCACTTGGCTCTGTTAAGCAATAGGCGGCTTTCCATTCTCCGGTAGCAAGTTTAGGAATGTATTTTTCCTTTTGTTGTTGATTGCCATAGTACAATAATGGTAAGGTTCCAATTCCAGTGTGTGCACCATAGGCAACAGAAAATGAATGGCCTGTTCCAAGAGCTTCAGTTGCTAGCATTGAAGTAATGAATTGAACCCCCATTCCTCCTAAATCTTCAGGAACCGATAATCCCAATAATCCTAGCTGTCCTGCTTTTTCCATTAAACCAGACATTAGTTTAGGATCTTTACTACCGTCAATTTCATCTAAAATTGGAATGATTTCCGTGCTGAGAAAATCTTTGCACATTTGAGCAATCATTTTTTGCTCTTCAGACCATTGTTCAGGAATAAAAATATCATTGAAATTGGTGTCTTTTACTAAAAACTCTCCTCCCTTAAGGGCAGTTTTTGTATTCTCTTTTGTTTCACTCATAGTATTTAGTTTAATAATTCAAAAATTCCACATGCACCTTGACCTGTTCCAACGCACATGGTAACTGCTCCAATTTTTTGNTTTCTTCTTCTCATTTCATTTAAGAGCTGTACCGTTAACTTTGCACCAGTACAACCTAGAGGATGACCTAAAGCNATAGCACCACCATTAACATTGACAATGGAAGGNTCTATATCTAACCCTTTTAAAATGGCNACCGATTGAGACGCAAATGCTTCATTCAATTCTATTTGTTGTAAATCATTTTGTTTTAGTCCTGCTTTTTTAAGAGTTTCTGGAATAGCATACAAGGGGCCAACCCCCATTATTCTTGGTGCTAGTCCAACAACTTTGTAGTCAATTAGTCTAGCAATAGGTTTAACATTAAGTTCTTTAACCATTTCTTCAGACATGACCATAACAAAAGCTGCTCCATCAGATGTTTGAGAGGAGTTGCCTGCTGTAACGGTGCCACCATTTTTGAAAACTGGTCGAAGTCTTGAAAGCGCTTCTATGCTTGTTCCTTTTCTTGGACCTTCATCCGTGTCGGCAACAAAATTTCTTTCTTGTCTTTTTTCATTTTCATCAAGAAATACTTCATTAACATGAATTGGAACAATATCCTCCTTAAAAAGTCCTTTGTCTATTGCATTTAGTGCTTTCATATGAGAATGATAGGCAAATTCATCTTGCTCTTCTCTTGAGATATTAAATTCTTCAGCTACTGCTTCAGCCGTAAGTCCCATTCCCCAGTACCAATCAGGATGGGTTTTACTTACTTTTGCGTTAGGTACAATTCGCCATCCTCCAAAAGGTATTGGAGACATGGTTTCAACTCCACCAGCAATAATACAGTCTGCTGCACCTGCAATAATTTGATTTGCAGCAAGTGCAATTGTTTGTAAACCAGAAGAACAATAACGGTTAATTGTCATTCCGGGTACTTTATCGGTTTCAAGTCCCATTAATGAGATCATTCTTCCAATATTAAGCCCTTGTTCTGCTTCAGGCGTAGCATTTCCAACAATAACATCATCTACTCTCGATGGATCAAGGGTTGGAAAGTCTTTCATAAGGTGTTTTACAACATCTGCTGCAAGGTCATCTGGACGGGTAAACTTAAATAAACCTCTAGATGATTTTCCAACTGCAGTTCTGTAGCCACCTACTATGTATGCTGTTTTCATTATACTTATTTTAATTTCTTAATATTTTTCCTTTTTGAAGAAGACTCTGGAGTCTTTCAAGTGTTTTCTTTTTGGTGCACAATTCTAAAAATGCTTTTCTTTCAATATCTAGCAGATATTGCTCTGAAACTTCAGTAATTTGAGATAAATCTCCACCACATAATACATAACCGAGTTTTTCTGAAATCACCAAATCGTGTTCAGACATGTAATTGCCACTTTTCATTGAGTCTGCACCTACATAAACAATCCCCAAGCCTTCTTGACCTAGCACTTTAATGTCTTTTCTTTTAGCTTGTTGTACATAACCTTTAGCAGCAAGCTTAAGACAAGCTTCTTTTGCATAGGCTATTTGATTTGCCCTTGAAGTAATTACTTCATCTTGTCCTTCTCTTAAATAGCCTAATTCAAATGCTTCGTGAGCTGAGGTGGAAACTTTTGCTTGACCTACAGTTAGAAACTTTTCTCTGAAAAGATTAATTCTCATATCTCCATTGTTAAGCTCATCGGAAAGTCTTAGAGCAAACTCTTTGGTTCCTCCACCACCAGGAATAAGACCAACCCCAAATTCAACTAGTCCCATGTAGGTTTCAGCGTGAGCAACAACTTTATCTGCATGCAAACATATTTCACATCCACCACCAAGAGTCATTCCATGTGGAGCTGCAACAACAGGAATCGATGAATAGCGTAATCGCATAGTAGTATTTTGGAAAGCTCTTACTGCAAAATCCAGCTCATCCCATTCTTGTTCTACTGCCATCATAAATATCATTCCTACATTTGCTCCAGCTGAAAAATTTTCTCCTTCATTAGAAAGAACAACTCCTTTGTATTTATCGTCTTGTTCAGCTATATCAAGAGCCTTATTTATGCCTTGAAGCACACCTCCTCCAATGGTGTTCATTTTAGTATGAAATTCAACATTTATTATGCCATCACCAAGATTAATGATGTGAACATCGTCATTTGACCATATGGTGTTGCTGTCTTTTAATGCCGATAAAGAAATGTTGTTTTCAGTGCCTGGAATAGTTTCGTATTTCTTGGTTTTAAGATTATAGAATTTCTTAACCCCATCTTCAGTTTTGTAAAAACAAGTTATGTCTTCAGCTATCAATTGGTAAATCCATTCAGCTGGTTTTCTGTTAAGTTTTTCCATTGTTTTTAATGCNTTTTCCATTCCAATGGCATCCCATGTTTCAAAAGGTCCTAGCTCCCATCCAAATCCAGCTTTTAGAGCATCGTCAATTTTATAAATTTCATCGGATATTTCTGGAATTCTATAGCTTACATAACTAAAGACTCCACTAAATACTTGCCTGTAAAAGTCTCCAGCTTTATCTTTTCCTGAAAACAACAACTGAGTTCTTTTAGTTAAATTTTCTTCTTGCCTAGCTAATGAAAGAGTAGGGAAGCTTACTTTTGATGAAACAACATAATCAAAAGAAGTAAGGTCTAATTGTAAAATTTGTTTTTTACCATTTTCATCTTTTGTTTTTTTGTAAAAACCTTGGCCAGATTTACTNCCTAACCATCCATTTTCTAACATTTTAGTAACAAAACCTGGAATTTCAAAAATATCTTTTCTCTCGTCATTTGGGCAGTTATCTTTTAATCCGTTAGCGACATGAACTAGGGTGTCTAACCCTACAACATCACAGGTTCTAAAAGTTGCTGACTTTGGTCTTCCCATAATTGGTCCAGTGAGCTTATCAACCTCACTAACACTAAGATTCATGTTTTCTACAGTATGAAATAAATCTTGAATAGCATATACGCCAACTCTATTTGCGATAAAGGCTGGTGTGTCTTTACAAAGAACCATTGTCTTGCCAAGAATATTGGCACCAAAATCCATCATAAAGTTAATGTCA
This sequence comes from Crocinitomicaceae bacterium, assembly GCA_002716065.1. GTDB lineage: Bacteria > Bacteroidota > Bacteroidia > Flavobacteriales_D > Parvicellaceae. The sequence continues at coordinate 18,012 of PAZE01000011.1, forward strand.
TCAATGCTAGTTTTTGGGGTAGGAATAATCTCAAGAAGTTTAAGATAGCGAGGAGGATTAAAGAAGTGGGTTCCAAAAAAATGTTGTTGAAAGTCTTCACTTCTTCCTTCAAGCATTGTGTGAATTGGAATTCCTGAAGTATTGGTAGTAATTAGAGTTCCTTCTTTTCGGTGTTTTTCAACATTCTCAAATACAATTTTTTTAATATCTAATCGCTCTACAACTACTTCAATTATCCAATCACAATTGGATATAAGGTGCATGTCATCGGACATGTTTCCTGTTTTGATTCTTTTAGCAAAACTTTTTTTGTAAATAGGGCTAGGTTTAGACTTTAGCGCCTTAGATAATGCATTATCGACTATTTTATTTCGCTCTTTTGGATTGTTGCTTTGTTGAGCTTCATTAGGAACAATATCAAGCAGGATTACATTTAAACCAACATTTGCAAAATGACATGCTATTGCAGAGCCCATAACTCCTGAACCTAATACAGCAACGTTTTTAATATTTCTTTTCATTTATATAGTATTGTTTTTATCAATAAGTTGATTAACCTTATTTAGTACCGATAGGCACGTAGCAAGCTCTTTGCTATCAATTTCATTTTGAATTTCTTTATTGAAAGAAATAACTACTTCTCTAGCCTGAGATCTAATTTGCTTCCCTTTTTCAGTAAGGAAAATTTTAACTAGTCTTTTGTCGGTTTTGTCTGACTGTTTCTTAATTAAGCCATTCTCATCCAATTGTTTAATCATTCTAGTTAGGCTTCTAGGTTCCATTCCCATTTTAGGCGCTAATTTGGTAGAAGGAGTACCTTCTTTGTCAATATTTAGAAGTGTATATCCAATAGCCATACTACCACCGAATTGACTTGCTTTTAAATTATACATTCTAGAAATATTGTACCACGCCCACCTGATGTGGAAATCTATAGTTTCATCTGATCTCATGAAAAATTTTGTTTTAACGAATATATATAAAAAAGTTATGCATGCATACTATTTTTATATAAAAAAGAAGAAAAAAGAATTATTCTTCAGCAGAATAGTCTTGAACTATACCTCCAGTTAGTTTTAGAAGGGTAGTATGGCTTTCAATTAAATTATATGCGGATTGAAAAAGTGTTATACCGCTAGATAGGTATGCCATTTCTATATCTCTGAGATTGAAAGAGGATAATAATCCGCTATTTTCTTTAAGTTTGGCAATATCGAAATTTTGTTGAGCAACTTGGAAAGAAGTTTTGCTCAAATTAAATATTCGTAATCTAGTTTCATAGGTGTCAAAATTCACTGCCAAATCTTTGGTTAGATCACTTTTAAGCCTATCCATTTCAATAAGATTAACTTGTTCTTGAATTTTTAAGGCTTTTATTCCTCTTCTAACTTTTCCACCATCATAGAGTCGAAAGCTTAAAGTGAAATTTCCATAATAATTTATGCTTGATCCGTTTTGAGAGATGGAACCAATGGAAAATTTACTGGTATTGTAGTTTCCACCAGAATTAAAGTTTAAAGAAGGGTAAAAAGCAGATTTAGCAATTTCAATATCTTGCTTTAATAAAGAAACATTAATCAATTGATTTTTAATATTGGTATTACTAGAAAGCATCTGCTGCTTTAGATCATCAAAATTGTATAGCTTAACAGGTGGGGTAAGCTCATCCGTAAGATTCCAATTTCGTTCAACATCTACACCTAAAAGTAAATTTAAGTTACGTATAGAGTTTTTATACGATAGTTCTTGAAGAATAAGATTGGAACTGTCGGTAAGGTACGAACTTTTATACTGTAGAAGATCCACTGAAACACCTAGACCTAAATCATTTTTTGATTGCTGAAGCAGGAATTTTTCTCTAGAAAGCTGTAAAACATTTTTTAAAAGAGAAAGCTGTTCACGTTGAATTTTACATTGATAATATGAAAGAATTATTCCATGAATGGTATTTTCAATCGCTAACGATACTGTTCCTTCACTTTGTTGAACCAATTGCTCAAGTCTAATTTTATTTGCTTTAACATTAAAACCATTGAAAATAGTCCAGTTTAAAGCAACGCCACCATTAAAAGAGTTGCTTTGTAATAATTCCTGAATAAAAGAAGTTGGATTTTGAGTTTGATCTGATAGAGAATTGTCTTGTGATCCAGAAAGATTTATGGTTGGTAATCTACCAGCCTCCCCCCATGTGTTAAGGACTTGATTAATTTCTACATTTTTTTTACTTAGCTGAATATCGTAGTTCTGTTTTAAGCCAATTTTAATAGCATCAGAAAGAGAAAGATATAAGGAGTCTTGAGCTATATTCGATAAATAGCAAAGGAAAATTAGTAATAGTAAAGCTCCTTTTTTAATCATTAGTAGAGTTTTTAAGATTTTCTAAATCCTCAGCTTGTTGAATTGATAATTGCTTTAATTGAGCAATTTCATTTTGAAGAATTTCAACTTCTTTATTATTGGAAACATTCTCTGATTCTAACCTAGTAAATTCACTAATTCGATTAATGTGTTTAATAACAGGCTCAACTTCCAATTTAGATGGTGCTATTTCTCCACCATTCCATAACCACCAACGAGCTCTTCGCATATCGTTGAAATATAAGATTAAAACAGGGAAGTAAAAAAGGATAATTATTGTGCCAAAAAGAACCCCAAAGGCAACAGATATTGCCATTGGAATAAGAAACTGTGCTTGAAAGCTTTTTTCTAGAATTAAAGGATAAAGTCCAGCAACAGTTGTAATAGTGGTTAAAATGATGGCTCTATATCTTGATTTGCCTGCCAAAATTTCCGCTTCATTTATAGAATGCCCACTTTTTAGGTATCTATTGAACTGATCTAACATTACCACTGCATCATTAACTAAAATTCCAATTAATGCAATTACCCCCCAAACACTAAGTGTAGAGAAAGGTTTGTCAACAATTCCATGTCCTAAAAGAGCACTAAATATTCCCACTGGAACAACCATTAGTATTAACCTTGCTTGATAAAAAGATTTGAAATTTAGAGATATGGTAATCATAATTAAAACAATACTTATCAAAAATGCTATCCCTAAACGTTGTCCTGAATCAGCAGCTCTCTCTGCTTGCCCTTTTATGTCGTAATTAACTCCCGGAAAAAGAGATGCTAATTTATTTAGTAACTGTTTTTGAATTTTTTCATTTACCTGACTGGATAGTTCAGCATTATATAATGCAGCATCAACACGAACTTCTTTTTTCCCGTTAATATGGTTGATTTTTACTTTACCTCTTTTAATATCATAATCAGCAAGTTCATATAATGGAAGTTCTAAACCACTACTGGTTTTAATTTTCATATTATCTAGTGAACCCATTGAATTTCTGTTTTCATATGGAAATCTCAACCAGACCTTTATTTCATCTCTTCCAAGAATTAATCGTTGTACCTCCTCGCCAAAGAAACCTTGCCTAATTTGATTTAAAATCATCATTTCATTTAAACCTAATAGATAAGCTTTTTGTTTTAGCTTGAGGTGAATTTCTCTATTTCCAATTCCTCCATTATCATTACTATTTTTCACCTCTGGAAAAGCACTGATTTTTTCTTTAATCCAGGTTGTTGCTTTTTGAAGCTCAATTGAATTTTCACTTTGCAAGGAAATCGATACTTCTTTTCCAAATTGTTGCTGTCCACCTACACTGAATTTTTCGAGTTGTTTAATAGAATCTTTACTTATTCTACTTTTAATAACATTTGACATTTCAATAGTTGAAATCAGCTGATTTTCTTTAACTGAAAGTCTAATGGAACCAGCATGACTTCCTACTTCTCCGAGTGCATCTGTTGTTCCCAAACTAACGGCCGTATATGTTATTAGCGTATCGTTGTATTGTTTAATAAGTTCTTTATTGTATTGTTCAATAATTGAGTCACAGTACCATAGAAATTTTTCAGTTCTATTTTCTCTTTCTCCAGGTTTAAATGAAAACTCAACAAGTATATTGTCAAAGGGTATACTTGGAAAAAATGTCCAACGAATTATCCCTAAAGAAAATAAAATACTAACCAATAGGATAAATAAAGCAGGAGTCCAAACATGCCAACGGTAATTTTTAATGATTTTAGTGATTACTTTTGAATAACCATCTCTTAAATAATTGACAATTTTTTCGATTTTACTTCTAAATTTTTTTTGGCCTGAAACTAAGCTTTTATTAAGAATTTTTTTGCTTGAAAGGTGAGAGGGGAGTATTAAAAATGCTTCTATTAACGAAAATAATAAACAGGCAATTACACTAAATGCCATTTCTTGCATCATCTCTAAATCACCGCCTACAAAAAGCAGGGTAGAAAAGGCAAAAACTGTAGTTAGAACAGAGGTAATAACAGCGTTCATAACTTCTTTTGTTCCATCCAAAGCAGCTCTCATTGGAGATTTGCCCATCTCAAAGTGTGAGTAAATATTTTCAGCAATGACAATTCCATCATCAACTAATATTCCTACAACTAGAATCATCCCAAATAGAGAAATCATATTAATAGTCATGCCATAAAAAATGCCTATTGCTATCATTCCTATGAATGAAAATGGTATGCCAAAAGCTACCCAAAGAGATAATCTAACACTTAGAAAAAGCCCTAATACTATACATACCAAAACAAGTCCAATAATAAGATTTTTAGAAAGCATGTATATTCGTTGATCTAGAAGATCTGCAAACTGAAATAAATTTTTCATTTCATATTCACTTTCCTTAAGATTGAATTTTTCGATGTAACTGGTCATTTCATCTGCAATCTTATTTAAATCTTCGCTTGGAGTTTTTTTAACAATGAAATTGATGCTTCTTTTACCGTCTGTGTAACTTTTAATTGGAACTTCAGAAAATTCCAAATTTACATCTGCAATATCTTTTAATCTAATAACATCACCATTTGGTTGAGCATATACAACAATATTTTTAATTAGATTTGGATCAGTGGTTCGATTCATTGATCTTATAATGATCTCTTCATCGTTGGTTTTTACACTACCACCAGACATGTCAACATTACTTAGCTTAACAATATTGGCAATGAAATCAAAGGTTAGGTTATACCTTAAAAGGTCGTTTTCACGAACATCTATAGCGATAACAATAGGAGGGTATCCGTAGACTTCTATTTGGCTTATTTCTTTGTTGTTAAGGAGGTCTCTTTCTATCTTATCAGACATTTTCTTTAACTTCCATAAGTCATCAGGTCCCATTAAGGAATAAAAACCAACAACATTACTAAAACCTCCAAATCCTCCACGAGATTTTTGGGCATATACAATTGGTTTTTCAGCTCCCGAAGGAAAAGAGTAAATGCCATCAACAGCATTTTTAACATCTTGAAGAATAATATTGATATCTTCTCCCTCGTTGGCTTCTACAGTAATTCGAGCAGAGTTTTCAGAAGATCTAGAAGTGATTTCTTTTACACCTTGAATTCCGTTTAATGATTCTTCAATTTTAGTTGTTATTCCTTCTTCAATTTCTTCTGGAGAAGCTCCAGGGTAAGAAACGGCAACATAAACACGATTGGGTTGCATTTCAGGAAAAAAGGAGTGAGGCATAGAGAAAAGACTTAAAATACCAGCAATAGCAGTAACAATTATAATTGCATTGGCCCAAATAGGGTATTTGATAAAGTATTCTATAATCTTGTTCATTTTATGGATTAATTGGAGATACTTTCATACTGTCTTTGGCATTTACTACAGGTTCAATAACAACCATAGTGTTGTTCTGAATATCAGTAGCAATAACACTATTTGTTTGCATTGACTTAACAGTAATTTGAAGTGGAATTAGGAGGCTATCTTTACTAACAGTATAAATCATATTGTTGCCGTAAATGGCTTTTCTTGGAATTTCCACTACATTTTCAAATCCACTGCAATAAATGGAGGCTTCCAAATACATGCCATTTAATAGGCTGTTATTGTTAGTAGATAATTTCGCAAAAACAGAAATGTTCTGGGTTTTAGGATTAACAAACTTTCCAATTCTTGAAATGGTACCTTTATATGTATTGGTATTGTCGTTAAAGGAGACTTTTAATCCTTTTTTTATTTTAGAAATGTACTGTGGGTTAACAGGAATTTCAATTTCCATATCACCTTTTCGAATAATATTGATTATTGGACTTCCAGGGTTTACAATAGCACCTTCATCTGTAAAAGCTTCTAATATGGACCCGTTAAAGGGAGCTTTAATGAGGTATTTATTTAATCGTTCCTGGTCACTTTTAATACTGTAGTATTCAGAAAGAATTGATCTTGAGACAATAAAGTTTTTTTCTTTATTTGAATTGAATTTGGGAAATTCTGGAAGAGGAGAGTTAACTTTTATGGAATTGAAAAATGATTCCCATTTATCAAATACATCTGTAAAGTCAATTTTAAGATCTGGGAGAGAATTGGAAATAAGGTTTAAGTAATTGCTTTTTCTAGCGATTAGAAGCATTCTTGCGTCAGAATCTTTAATTTTAAATAATAGCTGATCTTTGCTAAATTCAGTTCCTTTTTTTAATTCGATATTTGAAGTTAATTTGCCTTGAACTTCGCTTGATATATTAATGTTGGTTGAAGAAATAACTCTTCCAGATCCACTAACAACAAAGGGGATAGTGTCAATAGATACAATTTTGGTATTAACGTACTTAATTATTGTAGAATCCTTGAAATCTGTTTTAATTCTTTTAAGTCTAATTTCTTCTGCATTTTTTTCGCCATAATCAACCCCTGCGTCATAGGAAATTGAGCTTATCATGGATACAAGAAGTATTAAAACAATAGAGCAGACAATGATTAAAACTTGCCTAGTTTTCATAGATGTTCTTTTTAATTTCTCAAATTTAAGTACTAATTGTAAAACAAATCATAAAAAGTTATAAGAGGTTTTTTATTCTTATTAAAGGTAAAGCAGAGTATCAACTTTTAATTCTCCAGGGAGGGGAAATTCTATTTTCACCTGCATAAAATAAGATTAATTGATTTCCATCTAAGTCTTTTAGTTTGGCTTCTTTCCATAGCCATGTTTTTTCAGTGGGTAATTCATCAAAATGTATTCCTTTATGAATTAATTTTTTAACGTAAACATCAAGATTTTCACATTCAAAATAGACTATCACTCCATTTCCTTTAGGAAGTTTGTTGACTTTATGTATCGAAAAAGTGCTATTTCCATTTGGGCAGCTAAATCTTGCATAATTGGAATGTGTATGTACAATTAGTTCTAATCCTAGTTTTTTGTAAAAGGGAATAGATTTACTTAAATCTAAAGAGGGAATGGTAATTTGATTTAAATTCATTTTAAAATGGTAGGGTGTTTACAGGACTTATTTTTTCTTTCTTCTATTGAAGTTTTTATCACCTTTAGTTTTAGGCTTTTTGTATTTTTTTGCAAGCTTTCTTTTGTAGGATCCGCCTTTGTTTTGTTTTAGGTTTTTTTCACTTTTTTCATGGAACGCTTCACCAGTTTTTTTAAGCTTAGAACCAGGATTATAACTCTGTTTAATTATGGGCTTTTCATCAGAAATTAGTTCAGATGATATTTTAATTGATGAGGGAGTTGTTGTTATGGGTATTTCAACTGCCATTAATTGTTCAATTTTTGCTTTTAAAGCTTCCTCTTTTTCGGTACTGAAAAGAAGTGCATTTCCTTGTTTTTCAGCTCTTCCTGTTCGGCCAATACGATGAATGTAATTTTCTGGAAAAAGAGGGGTGTCAAAACTTATAACATGTGAAATTTCATCAAGATCTAGTCCTCTTGCCATGATATCTGTTGTGATAAGAATTCTTTTACTTTTATCTTCAAATTGTTTTATTGTTCGAAAACGATAATTCTGAGATTTGTTTGAATGAACAACCCCTATATCATCGATGTTTAATTCGCTTAATTTTTCGTAAATAAGATCTGCATGCTTTTTACTAGCAACAAACACCAATACTTTTTCAAACTCTTTATTGTTAGATAGTAGGTGAGCCAATAAATTGATTTTTGTATAAAAATTGGGAATTAAATAGGATTGTTGTGATATGTTTTTCAGAGGAGTTCCACTAATTGCTATTGAAATTTTTTTCGGATTGTTAAAAAAATCATTAATCAATCGGTCTACATCCTGAGTCATTGTTGCTGAGAACATCAGGTTTTGTTTTTTTTGTGGAAGCAGCTGAAAAATATTTGTAAGCTGAAATCTGAATCCTAAGTCAAGCATTTCATCAACTTCATCAATAACTAGTTTTTTTATTTCTTTAAGCTGAATGGATCTGCTAATGACTAAGTCATAAAGTCTTCCAGGAGTGGCTACAAGAATATCAATGCCTTTAGCAACGGCAATTTTTTGCGTGTTTATGTTTGTTCCTCCATACACACCAATAATTCTTAAACTAAGAAATTTTGAGTAGGAATTAATGTTATCTACCACCTGATTTACCAATTCTCTTGTTGGTACCAATATTAATATTCTTGGGTGTAGTTGAGTGGAGTATTTTAACTGATCAAGAATAGGTAAGCAGTAAGCTAATGTTTTTCCAGTTCCTGTTTGAGCTATTCCAACAAGGTCTCTTCCAGAAAGAATGATTGAGAATGTTTCATTCTGAATAGGAGTAGGTTCATTGTAGCCTAAATCAGCTAGTGCATTTTGTAAAGGTTTTGATACGCTATTAAAGAGATTCATTGTTGGTTGTTTAATCAATAAAAAAGCGATTAATCATGATTTTGTCATTGTTTTTGAATGCATTAAGCGGTTCTGATTGTTTTCTCATGTATAGCTTTATTAAGCCTTTTATCAAAAATGCAATTTTTTTCTGTAAATAAGGAATTGCCTCAGAATTCATTTTGTAGTAATCAGAGAGTGAGTTTTTTCTGAAATTTGTAATTTTTTCTAGTTGGTCACCATCTTTATAAAAACCACAATGGAAATTTTTTTCGGCAAAGCACTTTTTAGGGAAATTTAAATTTCCAAGTCCATTGATTTCAAAATTTTTAGTAAGAAATTCTTTATAAGTTGTTCTACACTTTTGGCCACCTCCAAGATTGAAAATTTTATTTTTCAATTCTTCTTTTTTTTCAATTCCATTAACAAATGCTCTTGCAGTATCCGATGGTGTGCATATTTCTATAGAAGTGTTAAGGGGCATATGAAACATTAATGGAGACATTTTATGGTTTTTTACTCCCATTATTGCTGAAAGTCTAAATATAGTCCAATCTAAATTGGAATTCATTAAGACATTTTCTGCTGCTACTTTTGTTTCAGCATAGTGATCACCTTCACTTATTTTAATTGGATCTAAAGTTGTAATCAAAGGATTCGCTATTCTGTCTCCATATATGGAAATGGATGAGCTGTACATAAAAAAAGCATCTGGGCTACTTTTACTTATTTGATTAACTAAATACTTTGTTCCATTTGCATTAACAGCATTGGCAAGCTGGGGTTTGTGGTCAGCAAGTGGTGGTATTATAGCAGCAAGGTGAATTACTACATCATACTTTTTAGTGATTTTTAGTTGATTTTCAGGAAGTTTTAAATCGGCTATTAAATAGTTGATTTTTTGTAGCTGATTTTTAATGAATTTATCTTTTAATGCACTTTTTCTACATAATATGGTAATGTCGTATTTATTTGCCTCAATAAGTTGTTTAAGCACCTGTTTCCCTACTGTGCCACTTGCTCCGGTAAGTAATATTTTTTTTCTCATTTTTTTTGATTTACCAAATAAAAGGAATTAGTGCTTTTCTATTTTTTGGATAGTCTTTAAAATTTTCTTTGTACCAATGGTGGTGATTATTTGATCTTGGAGCTAAATTGCAAAATGTCCATATGGCAAATGTTGTTGCTGGAAGATTCCATGCAATTATAGAAAAACCAATCCATTCAATAATTTCTCCAAAGTGATTTGGACAGGATATATAATTGAACATTCCACCAGTTGGTATTTGGTAACCCTCATTTTTTTCTCTTAGTGATATTAGTTTTTTATCACTGGTCTTATTTAGGTACATACCAATAATAAAAACAGATAATCCAATAAGAACATTTGCAGATAAAATGGTGTCGTTACTTTCTTTTAAGTAGCCAATAAAGTATCCATTTAGTACACCATTTACACCGTTAAAGAAAAAAGCACATACAACAATTAAAAGTGGCATTTTTTTATTTTTGGTTTTTATTCTAAAGGGAAAAATAAGCGTTCTGTTTCCATAATGAATTGTCCATAGAATTAATAAAAGTATTGTAGTAAGATCTTTTTCTGAATGTCCAATAAGGGAGAGTAAAGGCATTAAAATAAATGCTGGAAGTTCCATTATAAACCAACCCCATTTATTGGAAATCATTTTACCCCAATTGGTTGACGAATGTCTTCCGTATGGAGCTTTAATATTAAAGATTAAAAGTGAACAAAAGGTAATAATTGCTACTACTATCCATATGAAATTTATGTTAGAGAAAGAAATCATTTGATTGTAATTATTAAACAACTCAATAGCTAAATATAAATCAGACTTTTTATAAATATACACATCCAACAAAATTTAACTAAACTGACATTATTAAATACAGGTATAAAGATGCAATAAGTCCTGGTGTCATTTTCGAATTCAGTAATTACGCTATTGGAATCTCTTATGATTTGAATGTGTCAAAACTAAATCCTACAAAAATATGAAGGGTGGTTTAGAAATTTCACTTCAATTTTTAAATCCAATCCCGTTTTTATATAAAGTTTCAAGCCATCTAATTGGATTAGAGTTAATCTCGTTAAATATTGATATATTAGAATGAAAATTAATAAGTCTGATATGTCATCTCACACTTTATATGATCTTATTTCTTCTATGACTATGTCTGAAAAGAGATACTTTAAATTGTTTAGTTCAAGACATGTGATTGGAGATAGTAATGATTATATTCATCTGTTTAATGCTATTGATAAGCAGAAAGTATATTCTGAAGATCAACTTAGAAAATCTTCTTTTGTTAAAAATCTATCTCAGGAAAAAAACTATCTATATAGATTGGTTTTAAAAAGTTTGAATGCTTATCATTCAGGCCTTAATACAAAATCAAAAATTTTTGAATACTTAAAACAGGTTGAAATTTTATTTCACAAGGGATTGTATAGACAAGCTTTAAAAATTGTTAAGAAAGCTAAGAAATTAGCAAGTGAAAATGATTTGTTTAATCATGAGTTAATCACACATGAAATTGAGGCAGAGATTCTTTCGAAACAGTTGTTGTACTCAGATGCTTTAGATAATTTTAATAGGCATGATGAGCTATTAAAAGTTGCTGTAAATTTCTCTGCCATTCAGAAATTGGCATTTGAGTCTTATCAAATGGGCTTGTCTATTGGAGAAGTTAGATCTCAAGCAGATCTTGAGTTGATGAAAGATTTTGTTGAATCAGATAAAATAAGAGACGATAAATTGGTGCTCTCATCTAGGGCTGAAATGTATAGACTTTCAATTTTATTAGCCTATAATTACTTAATTAAGGATCAAAAAAAGATGTTGTTTTATACCACTGAGCTTACTGCTCATTACCTAAATAATCCATCTTTGATAGAGTATTCTACAATCGGTTATGTTTTTTCCCTATCAAGTCACATACGTGCTTTAATTGAAAATAATCAGCATGCGAGAGCCTGGGAAGCAGTAGGAGTATTAGAAAATTTACAAAATGAGCTAAATATTAATAATTCTATTCATATTCAAGCAAGAGTTTTTATTTATTCAATGAATCTGAGAATTCAACTTTATCTTCTTAATAAAGATTATAAAAAATGCTTAGAATGGATTGAGAGAAAAAAAAGTGAATTTACAAAATACGAGTCATTTATTTCTAAATCTTTCCTATACGAGTGTTACTTTTTAATGGCAAAGTTTTACTTTATAATGGGTGATTTTAAAAAAGCACTTTTATTTTCTAATAAAATTATCAATGATATTGATTTTAAATTAAGAGCTGATATACTTTCAGAAATCAGGTTGTTAAATCTTCTTATTCATTTTGAATTGAATAATGATTTTACGTTAAAATACTTAACAACGAATACACTTAATTATTTAAAAAGTAAAAAGAGGTTGTATAAAGTAGAGTATGAGCTAATCCGATTCATGAAACATCAGCAGAAATCAACTTTTGGAATATTAGAAGACGATTTAAAACAGCTTAAAAAGAAAATGGATTTTTGGAAAACTCAAGATTATGAATCTATACCTTTTAGTAAGTTTGATTTTGGGCTATGGGCAGAAGCTAAGCTCAAGAAAAAATTAATTAGTGAATTATAGATTTGAATTTAATCTAAAGCTATTTCAATTGATTTGTTGTTGTTTAGTTCTATCAATGCAGATGAAAAAGTTGGAGGTGCTAAAAATAGTTTAACGTTGTTAGAAAATCCGAAATCTTCAGTTGGATAACCTATAATATTTCTATTGCATATTTTGTCACTGTTAACATCATGATAAGTTGCAATAGCATAATTTCCTTGTTTCAAGTTTTTTATGGTATAAGTCATCTTATTGTCGGTTACTTTAAAATAAAATCGCTGATATTCCTTATTAACTTTTGGAAATTCTTTTGCATTGTTGTAAAGGCCAATTTGAATAAACCCCTTAATTTCTTGTATGTTTTTGATGTTTACTTCTAGGTCGTAGTATTGACAAAAGTGACTTAAGTGATTGAATAATAAAAATAGAAACAAATAGTTATTCATTTTAATGCATAAATGTTAACTAAATCTGTATTTTCAAGTGCTTTCTCTTTTTCTAAAGTGATTTTATTGAATCCATTACTTTTTAAGAGCTTTTCTACTTTTTGCGCTCTATTTTCAATATTGTGCACCTCCATGACTACAGCTTTTATGATTTTCCAATGTTCATCTTTAATGCCTTTAATCACTTCCCATTCGTGTCCCTCGCAATCTAATTTTAATAAATCAATTTTAGAAAGTTGTTTTGTTTCAATAAAGTTAGAAAGGGTATTTACCTGGCATATTATTTTTTTACTGCCTTTTTTTAAGTACCAAGCAATTAATGGAATTGCAAAACCAGGAATTACAAATGACCACCAAAAAGAATCTGGAGAATTTTCAATGCTTCCACGAACTGCTTTTTGAAATGCTTTTGGATCTTTTTCCCAAAGTTCTGGATTTGATGTGGATAAAGCAGGACTATTTGGGAAATAGGTAAAATGAATGGAGTCTGTTTTAGCTCCAACTCCCATTTGATAGGTGAAAAAATTAGGATTTTTACTCAATACTTTATTTTTCTCTAAAACCTCAAAAATTTGAGGAACAGGTTCAAAGCTGTGAATTTCAATATTTTGATACTCTTGGGAGGCTCTAAGTCCGAAAACACCAATATTTGCACCAACATCTATAACAACATCATTGTCATTAATATTAATGCCATGATTAAAATAGCCTTTTATATGATCATCAAGTACAACTGCTTCAGTAGCTTTTAGGCAATATATTGGAGTGCCGTCTGGAAGAGAAATTTTTTTCATATTTTTAATACCATATCCTAATTAAATGTTAGCTAAAGATTTTGTTTTGTATAATCTTACCATTTTAATGAGCTGTAATGTTCTTGGTTTAGTCATTTCAATTTTACCTATATACTTTAAAAGACTATTAAAATACAGAATTCAAAATAAAAAAATAGACTCTAAAGTTTTTTATAGCAGATTGCCCTTGATATGTTTCAATATTTTCTCAGTTGCTCTTTTATCTTCTGTTGGTCTTTATTTAATTTTCCCAATATTTGATTCTTCTCTCGAATTTCAACCATTTGTTATTCTAATTCAGCTTCTTGCCATCCTTTTTGCTGATGATTTCTTTTTTTATTTTCTCCATAGATGGATGCATGAGAATAAGTACCTTCTTAAAAAAGTTCACAGTGTTCATCACAGAGCATTCTCACCATTGGCTTTGGAGTATCTTTATGTTCATCCTTTTGAGTGGATGATGGGCTATACTGGTCCGTTTATTGGAATTGCTCTAATTAGTGTTTTTTCACCTGTTAACTGTTGGGCTTTTTGGATTTATATGTTGGTTAGAAATATTCATGAACTAGAGATTCATTCAGGTTTTAAATCAACAATCAGTCATTGGATTCCCTTTTGGGGTGAAAATGAACATCATGATTTACATCATGCTAAATTAAATGGTAATTATTCAAGTACTTTTAAGATTTGGGATCAGATTTTTGGAACGATTATGAAAGAGGATTGAATTATGATGCTATTTTTCCTTTGTCAATAAGGTAAAAATTAAAAACTTCTTTTGCGTAAGTTCTAATTTTTGGCAGGTAATTTTCTAAAGAAGAATAATTCACCCATTTATATTTAGAAATACCTTCTTTTTTTGAGGTTTTAGTTTTTTTTAACCATTATATTTTAGTAAATACCAATAATTAAACAAAAGTTAAAAAATTGTTACTCAGAAATTATTTCAATTGATTTTTCGTTGGAAACGCTCATTGAAGGAGTTCCTTTATTTTCAGTAATTTTCCCTTTAACACATATGGTTTTGTCCTTTAGCTCTTTATGAGCTGGATAGCTGAAATTGGAGACGTTAGATTTCCATATTGTAATGGAGAAAATCTGATCTGGAAATGATTTGTCTAAGTTGATAAATATGTGTCCATTTTTTGAAAGATGAGTGCTTACTACTTTACCGCATATACAAACTGATTTATTGGTGCCTATAAACTGTCTTGCTTGAATGGTGTTGTATTGGTTTTTGTCGAGATTATTGGGGTTGATAGGTTTAGTATCAAGTTTGTTTTTGTTTAACACAAAAGAATAATTGTTTTGTTGTTCAATTTTATTTTCCAATGTATCTTTTAAATTGTATAGAAAATCTATTCCTGTTATTTTTTCTAGGCTGTCAACAGAAATACCGTAATATTCAAGAGGGTATTCTATTTCTTTATGCGGAAGTAAATAGGCTAAACTCTTTTGATTTGTTGGGTCATACACCACTTTGTAAAAAAAATCTGGTATGCTAATCTGGTTAACGCTTCTTTCAATCTTTTTTAGATTATCATTTAGAACTGGACCAGTAACTACAAAAAGATCAACCTTTTTTTTGGTGACATAATTTCGTAAAGCATTTTCAAGCTTAGCCCAGCCTTTTCGATTAAATTCTGGAAGTTGGGGGGACATGTTAGAATAGAAGTAAGATTCGGATAGGGCTGTTTTGGACCAGCGAAAATCAGCAGAAGGAGCTAAATGTCCTCTGTCGTATCCGAAGCCATTGTAATTGTAGGTTCCTTTATCATTGATGTATTTGGTGAAATAATCTTTTTCTGATGCAGATCCGGTGCTTATTAAATGATCTTCTCTAAAATCATTTGTCCTTCCCACATTACCTTCTATTATGTTTTGAGAAATTTTGTGGGCAACCCATTTTGACTGTTCATGATTTTCATCATAAACTAAAAACATAGCTTTGTGCTCAATTAATTGTTCTCCCTCATTTAAATGGGGAAGGAGTATATTTTGAATTTCAAGTTTGTCATTAAGTAATTCAAGTTTTTCAAGAATACTTTTTAGACTATCTTTCTTTTTTTCAATTAATTTTAATTGAATTTTTGTTGAATCTATTTGATTTTCAATCTTTTGTGCATTTGTATTGAGGGAAAATACACTTAAGAATACAATTAGAATACTGTAATGTAATTGGTTAATAATCAACGAAAAATAACTTAAAACATATTTTTTCTAAATTTAAGCAATTATATAAACCTCAGCGTACTACCTTAATTTAATATGAAATATTTTTTTCTTTCCTTTTTTACCTGTTCAATTTTGACTTTTTCTGCTCAATGGTCATCATTTACAAATTCTGTTCCTACTTTTTCTTCTCCAAGATCAGCTGATTTAAATAATGACGGGATTTTAGATGTTGTAATTGGTGCAGGAACAGATTCTACCTATAGTAGTAATGGTATTTTAGCTATTAATGGAGCTGATGGTTCTAATTTATGGACTGTTCCATCTTGGGATGAGGTATTTACTAGTGCTATTTTTAATGATATTAACAATGATAACATTCCAGATGTTTTTATAGGAGGGAGAAATAGTCAGTTTTATGCTATAAATGGTGTTGATGGTACAGTGCTATGGGAAGCTTTTCCTCAAGGAGCTGGATTAAATCCTGCTGATAGTGGATGGTATAACTTTTATTCCGGGCAGTTAATTGCAGATCAAAATGGAGATTTAATTCAGGATATTTTAGTTGCTAATGGAGGTGATCATAATGCAGCTCCTTGGGATCCCCGTCCACCAGGTCATTTAATGGTTTTGAGTGGTCTTAACGGTTCAGTATTAGCTAGGTCTGTAGTACCAGATAGCAATGAAACGTATTGTTCCCCTGTTGTTGCTGATTTGCAAGGAAATGGAACATTTCAGATTGTATTTGGAACGGGTGGAGAAAATCATCCAGGTAGTATGTGGGTTGCAGATTTATCATCTTTAATGAATAATGATTTATCATCTTCTGTTGAGTTGGCTTCTCATCCATCTAAGGGATTTATAGCTCCTGCTTCATTGGCTGACTTTAATGGCAACGGATATTTAGATATAATTGTTCAATCTTATGCTGGTGAAATTATGCGTTTTGATGGTGTTACTTTACAGCCGATATGGAATGTTGTTGTGCCCAACAGTGAGTCGAGTGCTGCTCCTGTTATTGGTAATTTTATCGGTGGAGATATGGTTCCTGATGTATTTGCTGTTTGCAATAAAGGAGTAGCTCCATCTTTTTTTGATCATTATCAGTTAATGATTAATGGATTAACTGGTGCTGTTGAATGGAAAGATAGTATTTCGGATCTTCATTTTGCTTCTGCCAATGCTTTTGATAGTAATAATGACGGCAGGGATGAGGTTCTTATTTCTGTAAATAATCATGTTGGTTATTTTCAACATGAACTGTTGCTAATAGATTTTCAGAACAATTCAATAAGTTCATTGATTCCTGCTATTGGAGGAGTCAATTTATCTAGTACTCCACTTGTTGTTGATTTGGATAACGATAGCTATTTGGATATTGTTTATGCTTACAGGTCAGATAGTATAAATCCCTCTGCTTGGAATGGCATATATACTAAAAGGATAACAACCAATTATAAAATTCCCAATTCTGGAATTGCTTGGGGAGCTTACATGGGAAATGATTACAATGGACTCTACACGAACCTTCTTTCAGATTGTGGCACTGGAAGTGTGGTGGCCAGCGTAAATTCGACAAACCCTTCTTGTAATAATTTTTCTGATGGAATGGCTTCGGTAAATTTAGTTAATTCCAATGATCATCATACTTATTTATGGACTGATGGATCGGTAAATGATTCATTGGTTAATGCACCAAGTGATTATTATAAATTAATAGTCACCAATTCCAGTGGTTGTTTTGAGATGGTTCTAATAACACTTGTGGATCCATATGTAATCTCTTTTGGAAATGTTATTGATAACATATGTCCTGGAGATTCTATTGGAACTGCTACTTTAAGTAGTTCTGGTTGTCCTTGTATGTTTAGTGGATGTACTTTTGATTGGGAAAATGGAGATAGTACCAAAACTGCTAGTAATTTAGGTGCTGGTTTTTGGACTGTTGAAATTACCCATTTGGATGGATGTATTGTATTGGATTCAGTTGAAATTTTAGACGGAACACCTGTAATTGATAGTGCAATAATAAATCAGTTGAGTTGTTATAATTACTCGGATGGTCAAATAAGTTTATTCCCTTCAGATACCATTTTCACTACCTACAGTTGGAGTAATGATTCCATATCGTCATCCATAAGTTCACTTTCAGCTGGTGATTACTCTGTTGCAGTTGATAACAATTCTTGTTACGATTCTTTATTTTTTACTATTGAATCTCCAGACTCAGTTTTGGTTTCTGCTACAATTGAAAATTTATCTTGTTATGCAGATAGTAGTGGAAGTATTAACGTTTTTGCTTCTAGTGGATTTCCAATTGTTTCCTATAGTTTAAATAATGTAAATTTTTTAAATGGTCAATTCAATGGTTTGGCAGTCGGAACATACTTTGTTGCTGCACAAGATTTAATGGGCTGTTTTTCGGATACATTGATGCTTGTTCTTTCTCAACCAGATTCTATTGAATTAAGTTTTTCTACATTTCCAGAATCTGGCATCAATACTCTTGATGGTTCTGCAACGGTTTCTGTTTCTGGAGGAGTAAGTCCATATTCCTACCTTTGGAGTAATTCTCAGATAAGCTCTTCAATTGTTTATTTAGAGGCTGGATTGTACTCAGTTACAGTAACTGATTCTAATGGTTGTGTTGCAATTGATTCAGTTTTTGTTCAAAGTCTTGTAGGAGTTTCTGAAAATAAGCTTGCTGATTTCACCATTTTTCCTAATCCTGTTTCTCAGCAAGATTTAACAATTCATCCTTTGACAGATTCATTCTATAATGTTGACTTTTTTGATATACAGGGCGCTTTACTTTTTAAAGCAGAAAATTGTACTGGAAAAATGGTTTTAAATACTACTCATTTTTCAAAAGGGATTTATAGTCTAGTAATAACAACTCAAGATGGTATTGAATCGGTTCCAATAATCGTAAATTAACGACTATGCCCAAAATTGTATTGTTCAGTATTTTTTTCTCTTGCTTAGTTCTTAACAGTTCATGTGTTAATATTCCACCTAAAACAACTTTTGAAAACAGCAATGTACTTGACTCTGCTATGGTTGTTTCTGCTCATCCTTTAGCTAGTGAAATAGGTAAGTCAATTCTTTTGAAGGGAGGTAATGCTGTTGATGCTGCTATAGCTGTTCAGTTTGCATTAACGGTTGTTCATCCAAGTGCTGGAAATATTGGTGGCGGAGGGTTTATGGTAGTTCGATTTAATGATGGCAGCCACACATCATTAGACTTTCGGGAAACTGCTCCAGCACTAGCATCAAAAGATATGTATTTGGATGATAAGGGAAATGTTATTGATCGATTGAGTTTAGATGGACATTTAGCTGTAGGAGTTCCTGGTACAGTTGATGGCATGTATAGTGCTTTTAAAAAATATGGAACCCTAAAATGGGAAGAACTTTTACAACCATCCATAGATCTTGCCAATAACGGTTTTGTGCTTACAAAGTTAGAGGCAGAAGGCTTGAATTATTACAATTCGAACAAATTGAAATTTAATTCTATTTCACCTACTTATCTTGAAGGAACCTGGAGTCAAGGTGATACACTTAAATTAACAGATTTAGGAAATACTTTAGCTTTAATTAGAGATTACCAAAGAGCGGGATTTTATGAGGGAGAAACGGCAGAAAAATTTATTCAAGAAATGAATAGAAATGGTGGGTTGATTACTAAAAATGATTTAATCAATTACCAAAGTAAATGGAGAGATCCTGTTGTAGGTATGTATAAGAACTTTAAGGTAATATCCATGGGACCTCCTTCTAGTGGTGGAGCATGTTTATTGCAGATTTTAAAAATGATAGAGTCATTTAATCTAAAAAAAATGGGTTTCCATAGTGCTGATGCCGTTCATTTAATAGTAGAAGCAGAAAAAAGAGCGTTCGCTGATCGATCTAAATATCTTGGTGATCCTGATTTTATTCGTATTCCTTTAGAAAAATTATTGGATTCGAATTATTTGATTGATCGAATGAGAAACTATAGTTCTTTAAGGGCTACTATAAGTGATTCAATATACCCTGGAGACTTTGATTTTGTGGAAAGCGATCAAACAACACATTATTCAATTGTAGATGCCTATGGAAATGCAGCTTCTGTTACTACAACTTTAAATAGTTCTTATGGTTCTGGAGTAGTTGTTGGTGGAGCCGGTTTTTTATTAAATAACGAAATGGATGACTTTAGCTCTAAACCGGGTGCTCCGAATTTGTATGGGTTAGTTGGTGGATCTGCAAATGCTATTGAACCCAACAAGCGAATGTTAAGTTCTATGACTCCTACAATTTTAGAAAAGGACAAAAAGCTATTTATGGTTGTTGGAACACCTGGAGGCTCAACAATAATTACAGGTGTTTTGCAGACTATTTTAAATGTTATAGAATTTGATTTGTCTATGCAAGATGCAGTTTCTGCCGGAAGATTTCATCATCAATGGAAGCCTAAAGAAATTAAAATTGAACAAAATAAGTTTGATTCCACTTTAATTTTTCAATTAATGCAAATGGGTCATTCTTTTAATTTTGTAGGATCAATGAATAGAGTTGATGCTATTGTTGTAGCTAAAGATGGTTCATTAGAGCCAGGTGCAGACCCAAGGGGAGATGATGCTTATTCAGGGTTTTAAAAGAAAACCCCATTTATAAATCAATAAAAATGGGGTAGGCAAATTAGCGGTATACCTTACTGACATTCTCCTCCAGTAGATTCGTAAGCAGAAATCCAATCTTCGTATTCTTCTTTACTGTTAAAGTTTTCTTCACAAACTTCCTGAGTGTTGGTTGCCCCAAGAACTGTAATAGAGCAAGTTTGACATTTTTTACACGAAGAAATTGAAAGCATAAAAAAGCAAGTTAATGCTGGGATAATCATTTTTTTCATAATATAATTTTTAAGTTTGATTTGAAATTAACACAAAATTTTAGATTACAACAATTGGGATTTAAAAAAATAGCACTTTGGTCTGGTCCAAGAAATATATCAACTGCAATGATGTATTCTTTTGCAAATCGAAAAGATACTAGGGTGGTTGATGAACCTTTATTTGGCTATTTTCTTAAACATACAAATTTATGGAGACCATCTAAAGATGAGGTGTTGTCTACAATGGAACAAGACCCTAAAAAAATTCTTTCTGAATTAACCAACCCAAAACAAGACCAAGCGGTTTTTTTCATGAAACACATGGCAAATCATCTTATTGATTTAGATTGGTCATTTCTTAAAGGTTTTAGTAACATTATTTTAACCAGACACCCTAAGGATGTTATTTTATCTTATTCAAAGCATATAAAAAATCCATCAATGCTTGATTTATGTTTTGAAATTCAACATGAATTATTAAACTATTTAATTGAAAATCAACACCCTGTAATTGTTATTGATGCTAGTCAGGTTTTAGCTAATCCAGAGCTTATTTTAAAAAAAATATGCAATACTCTAAACATTAATTTTTCAACTAAAATGCTTTCTTGGGAGCCAGGGCCTTTAA
This sequence comes from Crocinitomicaceae bacterium, assembly GCA_002716065.1. GTDB lineage: Bacteria > Bacteroidota > Bacteroidia > Flavobacteriales_D > Parvicellaceae. Next base: position 39,206 of record PAZE01000011.1, read on the forward strand.
AGGAAGATGGTGTTTGGGCAAAATACTGGTATCATAATGTGCATAAAAGTACTTGCTTTGGAAAGTACATTTCCTCTAAGGATGCAACTCTTTCCAAAGACTTGTTGCCAATTTACAGAAAGTGTTTAGTACATTACAATGAATTGTTAAATCACCAACTAAAATAACATGTCAAAATACAATCAACCCAATCCCAAAAATAAAGGAACATTAGTATATATTGATGGTAAGTTACTGCCAAGGGAAGAAGCTAAAATATCTGTTTTGGATAGCTTAGTTCAAGGAGGAGATGGTGTTTGGGAAGGTTTAAGGGTTTACAACGGTAAGGTTTTTCAACTTGAGCAACACATCTCTAGAATGTTAGACTCTGCAAAAGCAATGCATTTTATGAATATACCATCTAGGGATAGTATTAGAGAAGCAATTTTTTCTTGTTTAATAGCAAATAATATGTATGATGGTGTTCACATTCGATTGACTTTATCTAGAGGGTTAAAAACAACTTCAGGAATGAATCCTGAATTGAATATTTATGGATGCACGCTTATTGTACTGGCAGAATATAAACCACCTGTTTATGGAGATGAAGGTATTCGCTTAATTACCTCATCAATAAGAAGGAATTCACCATCATGCTTAGATTCTAAAATTCATCATAACAATTTAATTAACAATATTTTAGCTAAGATAGAAGCAAATTTAGCTGTTGTTGATGATGCTTTGATGTTGGATTTGGATGGAATGGTTTCAGAAACTAATGCTACAAATGTATTTTTTGTAAAAAGTGGTAAATTATATACACCTTTTGCAGATAGCTGTTTACCAGGTTTAACAAGGGCTAAGATTATTGAAATTTCTGAAGATATTGGTTTAGAATGTGTAGAGAAAAGATGTTCAGTAACTGAGTTTTATGTTGCAGATGAAGTATTTACTACTGGAACTATGGGTGAATTGAGCCATGTAATTGAAATTGATGGAAGAGGTATATCTACTGGTAAAAAAGGGATTGTAACGGCTACACTTCAGCGAGAATACCAGAAAAGAACAAAGAATGATGGAGTTCAAATTCCTAGGGTTTAGAGTTTATAGCTAACCCATGTGCAGTCATCTATTTGGTCTTCATTAAGCTTATAGTTGTTGAAAACATCTTCAATCAAGCAAGTATTGTTGTGGAATATTTTTCCTTTTTCAATCCATTGATAAAGATTTTTTCTTTTTAATTTTTTATGTTTATTTCCCCCAAATTGGTTAATTATACCATCAGTAAATAAAATTATTTGTTGATCTGTGGCCGAAAAAGTTCCACTTTTAATTTCTCTATTAGTTGTTTTGGATGTTACAGAGAAGAATTTGGAATCATTAGTTGGCTGATAAATAACATTATTTTTTTCATTAAATGTTATGAAATTATGATTGTTGGTTGCAAACTCAATTTCATTTTTGCTAGTATCGATTCTAAGAAGAGAAAAATCTGTAGAAGTAAATCGATTTACTTTTGAATAAAATTTATTGTTTATGGTGTTTTTTTCAACAGCATTAAATAAGGTGATTAATGAAGCATCAGTAGGATTAGTGTTGATGGTATTTCGAATTTGGTTTGAAAAGTAGATCGATAAAAATGAACCTGTAAGCTCTTTTCCAATACAGTCTCCAATAGAAATATAAATGGTAGTAGTTTCTGGAATTTTTTCAATTAAAAAGAAATCTGCAGAAACAATATTTTTTGGTTGATAGAAAACTGTAAATCCTTGAAGATGGTAGTTTTGCTTAAGAAAAATTTCTTGAACAATAGATCCATGAATTAAATTCTCTTCATTTGTGATTTTATTTAAAGCAATTTCATTTGATTGAGAGGATATTTTTCTCTCAAGTCCATCTTTTACCTGTTTTATTTCATTTTGAAGCTTTTTAAGCTCTTTTTTTTCAATGTGTACTTCTTGTTTGGTATTGGTAATTTCAATAGCGTACAAATTAAAATAATTTCTTTTGGGTACTTTAATTATGGTAATAGAATAAATTTTTCCATTTAACTCGATAGTTTTATCATAAATTCCACCCTTGGAAGAGTAAGCTTGATTAAGCAGTAAATTGAAACTATCTGGAACTGTATCACCAACTCTAAGCCCTAATACAGATAACAATTGTTTTTCAGATGATTCATTTGCAAATTCAACAATTCCCTCATCAGATATTCTAACGACAGGATTTGGATTTTCATCTGGAAATCTTGCCATTTTTTTGAGCTCTTCAATGTGTTGGTTTAATTTGTTATTTTTTTGTTTTATATCCTCTAATAAAGAGAAGTTCTTTTCTTTTTCAGTATTATGGTTTTGTACTAGAAATATATATTCAGACATTAAAGAGTGATCGGGGATATCAGCTAAATTAATTCCAGAATTAGTTAAAGAATTTAGGTCGTTAAAAATTGGTATAAAAACAAATAAAACAATCGATTCATTTTTATAGATGTGTGCATTTCCTTTTAGAGTTATTGTTTTTTCTTTTAGCTGTATTTTAATTGCTTGGTTTTCGCTTTTAGTAGAAGAGATGCAATCTGAAAAGGAGTTTGGAGAAATGAAAGTTATAAAATCTTCAATATGATGATTTTGAATGTCTTTACTTAATACATTAGAGAGTCCCTTTCCAACAGAAATTATTTTTCCGTTAAATTCAACAACTAATAGAAAAGGAAGTACCGTTTCCTTTAATTGGTCTATTAGTTTTAGTTGATTATTCATTAAAAAATTGAAATATAAATAAAAAATAAAATCTAGTTGGGATTGTATATATTATGTGCCTTGTTATAATTTAAGATTATAAAATTGGAATAACTAATTTTTTAAAAAAAATCAAAAAAAAAAGCCACCAATTAGGTGGCTTTAACTAAAAGGTTTAGAACCTTATTTTACAATAAATTTCTTTGTTGTAACTCCATTTTCGTTAGAAAGTGAAAGTGTATAAATACCAGTGTCAAAAGAGCTGTTAATCTCTTTTGTGAAGTTTTCTGAAATGTAAACTGTTTCAGCTGAAACTAATTTACCAGAAATATCAAAAATTTCAAGTTTGTAATTACCTTCATTTAAATTCTTTCCAGTAATATAAATGTTTTCAATTACAGGGTTAGGAAAGATACTTAAATCGATGTTGTTGTCTACAACTCCAACACCAGAGCTAGTGTTGTCAACTAGAGAAATATCATCAATGTAATAGCTCGCAGCTTCAAGTGCAGTTGAGCTTCCACCATATGCGAAATAATTAATGCCTCCAAAAGCAGCACTGGTTCCATTTCCATCAGATCCTGTTGAGAAAACGTACGAATGAGCTAACGTTCCGTTAACATAAACATCAGCATTATCGTTGTCTAAATCTATATCAACTTTAATATCGGTCCATGCTCCTTGTTGGTATTGAGTTGTTGATGGAGATACTCCACCTAATATCTCAACTTGTCCTGCAGTATTGAAGAATATATCTAATTTCCAACCAGCACCAGGAGTTTGAGACTCCTGAATGTTAAAATATCCACCAAAACCGGGATATACATAAATTTTCATAGATAATTCATATGNCCCTGAAGTGTAAACAGTTGGGAAAATCATCATTACATCCATGGGGCCAGTATTTCCAACAATGTGAAGAGAGTTATTTGGACTGCTCGAAATTGAATCAGTGACTTGAGCATCTTCCGCAGTTCCGGTAGGGCCTGACCAAGTTATAAAATCTGAAGATTCAACAGCAATATAGTCTCCGGCTGTATAGTTGTCAAAATTTTCAGACACAATAGTTGTTTGTGCACTTAAATAAAAGGGGCTTATAAGTGCAGCAAGTAGTAAAATTTTTTTCATATTAGATAATTTAAGTTATGTTTAATTTTTGTGAACATAAATATAGAAATATATAATGATTTATAAACAATTCCATCGAATTCCAATTCATATAATAGTTTTGTAGAATATGAAGGTTGTTGTTCTTGGAGCAGGTATTGGCGGTTTGGCCGTAGCCTCTAGATTAAGAGGCCTAGGCTATGATGTAATACTACTTGAAAAAAATAAAGATGTTGGTGGTAAAGCTAGTTTGATAAAGCTAGATGGTTACAGTTTTGATGCTGGTCCTAGTTTATTTACTTACCCTGATTGGCTGGATGATGTCTTTCTAAGTTGTAATAAAAACCCAAGAGACTACTATACCTATCAAGAGCTAACTACAATAACTAGATATTTTTTTAATGATAAATCTTTTTTTGATGTATTTAGTGATTTGGATAAAACTGCATTGTCAGTTGAGTCAGCTACTTTGTTTTCTAAAGCTAGATTTACTTCACTAATTCATCATTGGAAAAGGATATACACTTATTCTGAAAAAACATTTTTAAAGGGAAAGATTTTGATTAATTGGTCATTTTTTAAAACAGCAATTTCTTGGTTGTTTAATATTGGATTTCGTTCTATTTTTCTTTCAATGGCTAGCTATAATAAGCTTTTTGTAAATAATCAAAAAGTAGAATTGTTTTTGAATAGATTTGCTACCTACACCGGATCTTCACCCTATAATACACCTGCATTTATGAATCAACTTTCGGTTGTTGAGTTATCTAGAGGTGCTTATTATCCAAATGGAGGTATTTATAGTATTCCTAAGGCATTGGAAAAATTAGCTATAGATTTAGGTGTTTCAATAAGAAAACAAGCTAATGTTGTTGGTATTTCTAAAAATTCAGACAAATGGAATGTAATTACATCTGTTGAGAATTTTTCTGCGGACTTAGTCATTTCAAATATGGATTTTTGTGTCACTAAAAGACTATTAGGAGAACAGTATGAACTTCCTACAACTTCGCTTTCTTCTTCTGGAGTAGTTTTTTATTGGGGAGTTGCTAAGCAATTTGATAAATTAAAGCTACACAATGTATTTTTCTCTGAAAATTATAAGAAAGAATTTAGTCAGATTTTTAATTCATGCGTTATTCCCGAAAAACCTACAGTATATGTTAATGTGACCTCTAAAATTGACGCAAATCATGCTAAAAACGGATGTGAAAATTGGTTTGTTATGGTTAATGTTCCTTCTTCTTTAGAAATATGTAATAAGGAATCCATTGCAAAACTTAAAAAAGCAGTTATAAATATGTTGTCTAGTCATTTAGCTGAAAATATAGAGCCATTAATTGAACAAGAACAGCTTTTAACTCCTAATACTTTAGCTGAAAATACCAATTCTTATAAAGGTTCTATTTATGGGCTAAATCAAAATTCTTTAGTTAAGATAATGAGTAGAAACCCCAATAAAGATAATAAACATAAGGGGCTATTTCATGTTGGAGGAACTGTACATCCAGGAGGTGGTATTCCTTTAGCTTTACTTTCTGCAAAAAATACTGCTGAACTTATTAAAAATGAATATTATGCTTACTAAGATTACCCACAAAAAGGAACTGATTTTTCTTGTAATTGTTCATTTAGCCGGAATAATTGGAATTAAATGGATAAATACAGATTTTTTCCTTCAACTTTCTTTTGTTTCATTAATTATTCCACTTGTAATAATTATTGATAGAATGAAATTAACTTTAAAGAGTTTTTTTCTTTTAGGTATTGTCTACTCTGTTGGATTTGTTTCTGAATGGTTTGGCGTAAATGGTGGATTTATTTTTGGAGATTATATTTATGGAAAATCCCTTGGTTTTAAAGTTGGAGGTGTTCCGCTTTTAATAGGAGTAAATTGGCTTTTGCTCACTCTTGCATCTAGAGAAATTGCCATTCGGTTTTTTTCATCACCAATTTTTATTGTTCTTTTTTCAGCATTGATTATGCTTGGAATAGATTGTGTTATTGAGCCAGTTGCTCATAAACTTGATTTTTGGAGCTGGTCCGAGAATAAGATTCCTTTTTCTAACTATAGAGACTGGTTTATTGTTGCTGTTGTTAATCAGATTATTTTAATTCCACTAAAATCGAGAAAAAAAGTATTTTCGTTAGCGCTTGGATATTTAATTATTCTTACTGTTTTCTTTTTATGTTTTTATTAATCAATTCCTCAATTTAATGTCTTTACCTTTTCAACTAATTGCTGAAAATACTGGTTTTTCTCAAAAACAGTTAAGAGATGTTTATGCTCTTTTTAATGATGGAGCAACCCTTCCTTTTGTTGCTAGGTACCGAAAAGATAGAACTGGAGGAATTGATGAGGTTGGTCTTGAAAAAATTAGTGATCAATTTGCTTTGTTTGAAAAAATTAAACTCAGAAAACAAACAATATTAGAGCAATTAAATAAAAAAGATAATGTTTCAAAAAATTGTATTGGAATTGTAAAATCTTCGTGGAATCTTACTGAAATAGAAGATGTCTACTTACCCTACAAAGAGCAAAAAAAAACCAAAGCATCATTAGCCATTGATGCTGGGCTGGGTGGTCTAGCTAAGCAAATATTAACTCAAGTGAATCCTGTTTCAAAGAGTCAACTTTTAGCGTATAAAACAGATAATTACGATACAATTGAACGCATTAGTTTAGGGGTCAAAGAAATTTTAATTAAATGGATTGCTGAAAGAAAAAATGTGCGTTTCCAATTAAGAGAGAAAATATGGAATCAAGGAATGCTAGTCTGTAATGAAAAAAAAAGTAACCCTTTTAAAGATCAACCCAACAAGTACATAGATTATTATAATTTTTCTGAGCCCCTAAAAAAGATTAAGTCTCATCGATTTCTTGCAATAAATAGAGGTGTAAATGAGGGGGTATTAGCATCTGCTATTGATTTAGATAAATCTACTGCAATAAATATTATTAAATCAGTAATTGTAGACAATCAAGGAAGTTTAGATTTTATTTGCTCAGCTGTTGAAATGGCTTGGTCAAAATCACTAAAACCATCTTTGCAAAAAGAGGTTTTTAAAAAGTTAAAACTATCTAGTGATTTAAAAGCAATAGGTGTCTTTAGTGATAATTTGCGTCAGTTGTTACTTATGCCTCCTTTAAAACAAAAGCGTTTGCTAGCTATTGATCCTGGTTTTAAATCTGGATGTAAGCTAGTATGTTTATCTGAAAGTGGTGAATTACTAGGTAATGCTACCATTTATCCTCATCCTCCAAAGAATGATGTAAAATCAGCAAAAAAGAAAATTGTAGGCTTAATAGATCAATACAAACTTGATGGTATTGCTCTTGGAAATGGTACAGCATCTCGAGAAACAGAACGATTAATTAAGGGTATTCGATTTAATCGCAAGATTAATGTATATATCGTTAATGAGGCTGGGGCATCTGTTTACTCTGCTTCTTCTATAGCAAGAAAGGAATTTCCTAGTTATGATGTAACAGTTAGAGGTGCTGTTTCAATTGGAAGGAGGTTAATTGATCCTTTGTCAGAGTTAGTGAAAATTGACCCAAAAAGTATAGGAGTTGGTCAATACCAGCATGATGTGGATCAAAATTTATTAGAGGATAAGTTAGTTAAAGTGGTTTCAAGTGTGGTAAACTATGTAGGTGTAGACCTAAATACTGCTAGCGAGTATTTGTTAACTTATGTTTCTGGTATTGGTCCTAAATTGGCTAAAAAAATTATTGATTATAGAACATTAAATGGTGGTTTTTCTTCAAGAGAAGAGTTATTAAGGGTTTCTGGTTTAGGTAAGGTTTCTTTTGAACAATCTGCTGGTTTTTTAAGAATTAAAAATGGAGATAATGTCTTAGATGATAGTGGTGTCCATCCAGAGTTTTATGATCTACTAAGTGAGATCTGCAATAAAGAAAAAATCGTTATTGATGAGCTTATTGGAAATAGTGAAAAAGTAGAATCTGTACAATGGTCTAATTATTCAAGTGGTGATTTTCAAGATGAAGCAATTGCAGATTTAAAACGTGAGCTTTTAAAGCCAGGAGCAGATCCTAGAAAAGTTATATATCAATTAGAGTTTGATTCTAGTATTAAATCAATCAACGATGTAAAGGTTGGTCAAATATTTCCAGGAATTATCAATAATGTAACCAATTTTGGTGCTTTCGTAGATATAGGTATTAAAGAAAATGGGTTAATACATATTTCTCACCTTGCTAATCAGTACATTGATGACCCTACTGAAATTGTACAAGTTCACCAACATGTTCGTGTGAAAGTAATTTCTATTGATGTTGAAAGAAAAAGAATTGGTTTAAGCTTAAAAGATGTTTAAAAAGGTGTATTTTCACCGCATGATTTTTCTAAAAACAAAATTATACAAAACTATGCCTTGGGTGCTCACTTCAGGTTTGTAATTTGTTTTTCTCTTTTTCTGTTTTCAATTTTTTTAAGTTAAATTTTTACTAAATTTTTATTATGAATAAAGTTATTGTTTTAGGTGCAGGGATGGTTGGTAGTGCTATGGCTATTGATATGGCTAAAAAACATAAAGTTTTACTTACTGATATTAATCAGGAGGTTTTAGCTACTAACCAACAAAAATGTCAAGATTTAGATGTAATGGTTTTAGATGCTACTGATTCCGTTTTGTTGAAAGAGACTATTGTAAATTTTGATTTGGTTATTTCTGCTGTTCCTGGTTTTATGGGTTATAAAACATTAGAGAATATAATTAATGCAGGAATGAATGTTATAGATATTTCATTCTTTCCGGAAAATTCTTTGGATTTAGATTCATTGGCAAAACAAAAGGGTGTAACTGCTATTGTAGATTGTGGTGTTGCACCTGGTATGGATAATGTAATATTAGGTTATTATAATGAGCATTATAAATTAACAGATTTTGAATGCTTGGTTGGTGGTCTTCCAAAAGTTAAAAAGTGGCCATTTTGCTATAAAGCTCCATTTTCTCCAGTAGATGTTATTGAAGAATACACTAGACCTGCTAGATATGTGGAAAACAGTCATTTGGTTGTCAGAGAACCTCTTACAGATTGTGAATTTGTTGAATTTGAAGGTGTTGGCACCTTGGAATCCTTTAATTCTGATGGGTTGCGTTCTATAATTCATACAATGCCTCATATACCAAATATGAAAGAAAAAACACTTAGGTATCCAGGGCACGTTGAATATATTCGAGTCTTAAAAGAAGCTGGTTTTTTCGATCAGGATACATTAGAAGTTAATGGTGTAGAAGTTTCGAAATTAGATTTCACAAGTAAAATGCTTTTTAAAGAATGGAAATTAGGAGCTCAAGAACCTGAATTAACCGTTATGAGGGTAAGTTTAAAGGGTGAAAATAAAGATGGAGAAGTTCAAGAGATTGTATATGATCTTCATGATGAATATTGTCAGAAAACCAAAACATCTTCAATGGCTAGAACTACTGGTTACACTGCAACTGCAGCTGCTAATTTGTTTTTAGATGGTTTGTTTGATGAAAAAGGTGTTTTCCCTCCTGAGCTAGTTGGTAAATATGAAGATTGTTTTCATTATTTCATTAATTACCTAAAGGAAAGAAATATACATTACAAAAAAACAGTTCTTCAGAAGGAAGCTGCCATCTAAAAGCTTTTTCTTGAATTAGCTACATGGTACAAAAGTAACCTGTCGTAAAAATCTCCAGGGTCACTGTAATATACCTTGAAAATATATTCATTTTCAGTGTCAAAATGTGACCCTTCGATGTGTCTGATGTCTGCACCCTTAGTGGTGTCGTTTACATATAGATATAAATAATTGTAATATCCTTGTTTTAAATACAGCTCTTTTTCATAGGTTGCTGTGGTCGCATTGTATTTCATTTGAAATTCTGGATCGATTTTCCAATTGCTTAATTGTCCATATATGTAAAGGTCTCCTTGATCTAGTGTTTTTCTGTAAGGAAGTGTGAATTTTACATTAGCATAATCTCCTTCTGTATTCCAGTCTTGACCATCAATAGTTTTGATTAATAATTTCCCATTAATATCTGGTTTTTCAAGATATCTTTTAAAAGTTCTTTTTTCATCAGCAGTTAGCGTAATTTTAAATGTACTATCTGTTAATTCACTTTTAGCTATTCGATCTATTTCAGTTTGGAAGCTAGTTAGGTTAATGTATCTAAATTCATTTCCTCCATCAAAAACATTTTCCTTATCATAGTTATAAACCAATTTATTTTCTCGTACAAAATTGGGTTCAATTCCACTTATGCAATTGTCATGCCTGTGATTTTGTTCAACAATAACATTAACGTTACTGTATGGGTCAATGATTTGGTTGGATGAATAATTAAAATTGAAATCTACTTCTTGTTGATAATATTTTTGTTCAATATCAGAAGGGTAGGATATGTTAATTTCTGCTTGAATATTTTGTTCTGTGATATAGAACTTTTTACAAAAAATAGGTTTTTCTGGATTGTTTTCTTCAAATACCTTTACAATGTAGTTTCCAGAAACTAAAAAGTTAACATCTTCATTTGGGAAAGTAGCCCAGTAGTGAACATATTGTTGGTGGGTATTGAATGATTTTGACGAATTTTCAAAATAATTATCGTTAAATCCACTTATGTATTCCATTTCACTTAAATTGCTTTTTTCCCATTTTGAATTGCAATGAATAAATTGATATTGATAGCTGTTGAATTCATTATCAAGTTCATCAAATCTAAGAATAAGCTGATCTGTTGAGTTTAATATAAGGTACGGTTCTCCAAGTTCTACATTTCTTTTATGAAGAAGTATACTTTTTATTTTATCATTGTAAATGTAATCTTCATAACGAATAGTCTCTTCTTTAAAAAAATCTTCTTTTAAAGCTAATGAATCTATATGCTCAAATTGATTGGATGCTATTTTTGAAGATGAGGATGAATTTGATGATAAGGTGCAGGCGTAAGCCATTGATAATGCTACTATTATGTGTAATTGTTGTAATATTTTATTATTTATAATCATTCTAAATTACTGAGCTGTAAAATATTATATAAACACTGTATTTATTTGCCAATACAAATTTATAAATTTGCCTCGGTATAATATAAAAATCTTATGTCTCAAACGATAACCATTCGTAAAGGTTTAGACATCAACATGAAAGGTAAAGCTGAAAAAGTTCTTGTTGAAAGTGCTAAATCTAATTTGTTTTCAATTCAACCCCCCAATTTTCCTGGTCTTACACCTAAACTAGTTGTAAAGGTTGGTGATAAAGTAAAGGCTGGTTCTGCTTTGTTTTATGATAAATACAGAGAACAAATACAATACGTTTCTCCTTGCTCTGGTTCTGTTAAAGAAATCGTTAGAGGCTTAAAAAGAAGAGTTATGGCTGTGCTAATTGAGCCAGATAGTAAGATGGATTATTTAGAAGCTGAAGTTGTTGATGTCAATAGCCTAGACCGACAGGGTGTAAAATCGTTGATGCTTAAAGCTGGATTATGGCCATTTCTTAGAATGAGACCTATAGATATCGTTGCTGATCCAAAAGACACCCCTAAATCTATTTTTATTTCTTCATTTGATTCAAATCCTTTAGCTCCAGACAATAATTTTATATTAGAAGGCAAAGATGCTGAGTTTAATGCTGGTATAGAAATGCTTAAAAAGCTTACTGATGGCCCTATTCATCTACAAACAAGAAAAGAAAGTTCATCTGTATTTAAAAATGCTAAAGGTGTTCAGCTTACTACAGTAAAGGGTGCTCATCCAGCTGGTAATGTTGGTGTTCAGATGCATCATATAGACCCCATTAATAAAGGTGAAATTGTTTGGTATATTAATCCTCAGGATGTTTTAATCTTGGGAAGATATGCTTTAACTGCAAAGTACGATGTTACTAAAGTTGTTGCTGTTTGTGGAGAAAACATTACTGATAGAAAATATGTTAAGACTTTAATTGGAAGTAGTATTAAATCTATATTAACATGTGATTGCGATGAAAATAGTAGAATTATTTCAGGAAATCCGTTAACCGGTTCATCAGTTGAAGCTGATGGTTATCTTTCTTTTTACGATTCTCAAATTACTGTTTTACCTGAAGGAAACTCTTATAAGTTCTTTTTAACGGAGGGTTGGTTAGGACCTGGATTTAAAAGGTTTTCTGCCTCTAGAGCCTATCCCACCTGGTTAATTGCATTGTTTAATAAAGGTAAAGAGTATGCAATTGACACCAATGTTAATGGTGAGGAGAGGGCTTTTGTTGTTTCTGGACAATACGAGAAAGTTTTCCCTTTTGATATTTACCCAGTATATTTAATTAAATCTATTCTTTCCAATGATATTGAAGCAATGGAGAATCTAGGTATATACGAGGTCGCTCCTGAAGATTTTGCACTATGTGAATTTGTTTGTACATCAAAAATTAATGTGCAACAAATTGTTAGAGACGGTTTGGATTTAATTCAGCAGGAGTGTATGTAATTTAAAATTTAAGTAAGTGAAGTTTTTAAGAAAAATATTTGATAATGCTCATGCACAACTAAATAAAAGTGAAAAAACTAAAAAGTTATTTCCCTTAGTTGATTCTGTAGATACCTTGATGTTTACACCTAATCATGTTACCAAAAAAGGAGCTCATATTCGAGATTCAATAGATTTGAAAAGGACTATGATGCTTGTTATTATAGCACTTATTCCATGTTTGCTTTTTGGTATTTACAATACTGGTTACCAACACTATTTGCTTACAGGTGAAGATGTTACTTTTTGGGAAGTTGTTGCTAAAGGTGCATTGGTAGTTCTTCCATTAGTAATTGTTTCTTATGCCTCTGGTTTGTTGGTTGAGTTTATTTTTGCAATTAAGAATGGACATGCTGTTCAAGAAGGATTTTTAGTTTCTGGAATGTTAATTCCTTTAATTATGCCTGCTGATGTGCCGCTTTGGATGGTGGCTATTGCCACAATTTTTGCTGTTGTTATAGGCAAAGAAGTTTTCGGTGGTACTGGAATGAATATTCTAAATGTTGCGCTCACCGCTAGAGCATTCTTGTTTTTTGCTTATCCTACTAAGATGTCTGGTAATTCGGTTTGGATTACAGGATTTGATAAAATGGATGGTGTTGATGCTTCTAGTGGTGCTACTGCTTTAGGAGATTTAGCTTCATTTATGCAAGAAACCCCAGCTCTTGAAAATGTTGCTCAATTTGAACAGAAATATACCATGATGGATTCTTTTTTAGGTTTTATTCCCGGTTCTGTTGGTGAAACATCTGTTTTAATGTGCTTAATTGGAGCGGGTCTATTATTATGGACAGGAGTTGCTAGCTGGAGAATTATGATTTCTTTCTTTTTTGGAGGTTTTGTAATGGCATCTATTCTTAATATAATAGGTGGAAATGGATATTTTGAATTACCAGCGCTTCATCAACTTATGGTTGGAGGTTTTATGTTTGGGTTGGTTTTTATGGCTACAGATCCTGTTACGGCATCTCAAACCTCTTCTGGTAAATATATTTATGGTTTCTTAGCTGGCTTTTTGGGTATTCTTATTAGAATGGTTAACCCTGCCTATCCTGAAGGAATAATGTTAGCTATACTTATTGCTAATGTTTTTGCTCCCTTAATTGATCATATGGTAATAAGAGCAAATATTAAAAGAAGAAATAATCGATTAAAAACAGCTTAAAATGGCAATTAATAAAGATAGTAATACGTACACCATTTCATTCGCAGTTATTCTTGTTGTAGTTGTTGGAGGACTTTTAGCTTTTATTTCTACCTCTTTAAAGCCTTTGCAAGAGAGTAATGTGAAAAATGAGAAAAAACAAAATATTTTAAATTGTTTGCCTGGTCTTAATTTTGAACGATCAGATGCTGAAGCAAATTTTAATGTCTATGTTAAAAGAAGAGTTATCTTAGATTACAGCGGTAATTTGATAGAGGGTTCTGAACGAACTTTTGAGAACGAAATTGATGTTAAAGATGAGTTAGAAGCATTTAATGTTAATTTACAAAAAGAGTATCGATCTATTGCTGTTTCAGATAGGAAATACCCATTATTTGAGTGTCAAATACTTCATGTCTCTGTAAATATTACCTATCCAGACTCATTTAAAATTGAAGAAGATTCAATCATTAAACATTTTGAAAAAGCACTCGACACCATTAAAGGATTAGAAAAACTCAACTCTAATGCTTTTCAGGGTACTGGGTCGGTTAAGCTTGTATTTAATTTACAACTTCCTCCATCAAATGAAGCTGAGCGCATGGTCGAAGATGCTTTAAGAAGAGCTAGATCTTATAAGATCAATGAATTTGAGCGATTTTTCGCAAAAGTTCTTGATATTGACCCAACCATTCAGCTAGAAGCTAAAACTTATTATGTTATTCCAGTAACCGGTAAGGGCTTATGGGATGCCATATGGGGATACATTAGTGTTAAATCAGATGGTGAAACTATAGCAGGAGCCATTTTCGACCACAAAGCTGAAACTCCTGGTTTAGGTGCTGAAATTAATAAAGATGAATTTGAAAATCAGTTTATTAAAAATGAAAATGGTGACCCTCTTAAAATAGGAAGGGTTTCTTCCATTGCTGACTTATCTCCTGATAATTTTAAATCCATTAAAGTAGTTAAGCCTGGAAGCTTAACAGATCCAGATGCTGAAGTTGATGGGATTAGTGGCGGAACATTTACTAGTGTAGGGGTTCAAGAAATGCTAAAGAGAACATTTTATGTTTATTACAAGCATTTTAACGAAAGGAATTTACAAACAGCGAAATTATAATTGCATTAATTTATAAGTTATGAGCGAAGTTGCTGAAATAGAAAAAACGATCGAGAAAAAAGAGCGTGAGCCGTTATTTTCTAAGAAAAATAAAAAATTAATTACGGATCCATTAGATGATAACAACCCTGTTACCATTCAAGTTTTGGGTATTTGTTCTGCATTAGCAGTTACTGTGCAAATGGAACCATCTGTTGTAATGTGTATTTCAGTACTTTTTGTTTTGGTTTCTGCAAATGTGTTAGTTTCTCTAATTAGAAACTTGATTCCCAATAGAATACGTATTATTGTTCAGCTTGTTGTGGTTGCTGCCTTAGTAATTATTGTTGATCAGGTACTTAAGGCTTATCTATATGATGTGTCAAAATCACTTTCAGTTTTTGTAGGACTTATTATAACCAATTGCATTATTATGGGACGTTTAGAGGCTTTTGCATTGGCAAATAAGCCATGGGCTTCTGCATTAGATGGAGTAGGTAATGCTATTGGTTATGCCATGGTTCTTGTGGTTGTTTCCTTTTTTAAAGAGCTTTTTGGTTCTGGAAAATTATTTGGAATCGAAATTATACCAGAATCTTTTTATGATATGGGTTATATGAATAATGGATTGATGTTATTCCCCCCATCTTCTTTAATTCTTGTGGCAATATACATTTGGGTTCAAAAAGCTAGGAATCCTAAATTAATTGAAACGCATTAATAGTTAAATTTTATAAAAAATGGATTTACTTAAACTATTTATTAAAAGTGCCTTTGTAGACAACATGATTTTTGCCTTTTTCTTTGGCATGTGTTCTTATTTGGCTGTATCTAAAACGGTTAAAACAGCCTTTGGACTGGGCATGGCAGTTATTTTTGTTTTAACAGTGACTATTCCTGTAAACTATTTGTTGGAGAATAATGTACTTAAAGAGGGTGCTCTAAGCTGGTTAGGTCCTGAATATGCAGAATATGATTTAAGTTTTTTAAGTTTTATAATGTTTATTGCTGTAATTGCATCTATTGTTCAACTTGTTGAAATGATTGTAGAAAAGTTTTCACCCGCTCTATATGGAGCTTTGGGTATATTTCTACCTTTAATTGCCGTTAACTGTGCAATTTTAGGTGGTGCTCTTTTTATGCAGCAAAAACAATTTGACACCATTGCAGATGCAACTGTTTATGGATTAGGATCTGGTGTTGGCTGGTTTATTGCTGTTGTTTTAATTGCTGCAATAAGAGAGAAAATTAGATATTCTAATATACCTGCACCCTTAAGAGGAGTGGGTATGGCTTTTTTAATTACCGGGCTTATGGGTCTTGCGTTTTTAGGTTTTATGGGATTTGAAATATAACAATTGATTTTAGGATTATGGATTACTCAGTAATATTTATAGCAATAGCTGTTTTTTTAGTTGTAGTACTAAGCTTAACATTTTTGCTCTTATTTGCCAAAGCAAAATTAATGCCTTCTGGTAAGGTGAAAATTACCATTAATGGAGATCAAACCTTAGAGGTTGATGGTGGTTCAACATTACTTTCTACTTTAAGTAGTCAGGGTATTTTCTTGCCTTCTGCTTGTGGTGGTGGAGGAACTTGTGTGCAATGTACTTGTCAGGTCCACTCTGGTGGAGGTAGTATTCTACCTACTGAAGAACCCCATTTTTCAAGGAAACAAATAGCCGATAATTTCAGATTAGGTTGTCAGGTAAAGGTCAAAGAAGATATGGAGATTGAGGTTGAGGAAGAAGTTATGGGAGTTAAAGAATGGAAAGCGGTAGTTTCTTCTAATTACAATGTTGCTACCTATATAAAGGAGTTTATTGTGGAAATTCCTGAAGATATGGATTATAAGGCAGGTGGGTATATACAGATTAAAATTCCTAAAACTGAAGTTAAGTTTTCTGATATGGATATTACAGCTCACCCTCAAGATCACCCTGGTGAACCAGATAAGTTTGAGAAAGACTGGGCTGAAGGTAAATTTGCTATGCGTCATTTAGTTATGAAAAATGATGAGGATGTAGTTCGTGCGTACTCCATGGCTTCTTATCCTGCTGAGGGTAGAAAAATTATGCTAAACGTTAGGGTTGCCGCTCCACCATGGGATAGAGATAAAGATGGATGGGCAGATGTTAACCCTGGTGTTGCATCATCTTATATATTTGGATTAAAAGAAGGTGATGAAGTAACCATTTCTGGACCTTATGGAGAATTCTTTATCAACCATTCGGATGCTGAAATGTTATATATTGGAGGTGGTGCAGGTATGGCTCCAATGCGTTCTCACTTATACGAGTTGTTTAAAACACTTAAAACAGGAAGAAAGGTGTCTTATTGGTATGGTGGACGATCTAGAGCTGAACTTTTCTACATTCACTATTTTAGAGATTTGGAAAAAGAATTTCCGAATTTCAAATTTTACATGGTGCTTTCGGATGCACTTCCAGATGATAATTGGGTAAATAAAAAAGATATTCACGATCCTGAAGGAGATGGATTTACTGGTTTTGTACATCAGGTGGTGATTGATCAATATTTAACCCAGCATGAAGCTCCAGAAGATCTAGAGGTATATTTCTGTGGTCCACCAATGATGAATCAGGCAGTTATTAAAATGTGTGATGATTGGGGTGTTCCACCTGAAAATGTCCGTTTTGATGACTTTGGTGGGTAATAAATTTTACCATCTTCTTGTTGGTGTTTTAGGTCTTCTCTTTGCTAGCTGTTCAACAGATAATAGCTCTCGGTCAAATTTCATCGAAATTTCTGGCTTTGCTCAAGGAACAACATTTAAAATTATTTATGAAGATTCATTAAATAGAGATCTTTCTTCTGAAATTGATTCTATATTAAGAGATTTCGATAACGAACTTTCTCTTTACATTGATTCTAGTGAGCTTTCAAAGTTTAATAAAGCCACTAATCACTATTATTTGTCTAATCAATCGAATTATATAAAAAATTGTTTTCAATATTCTAAATCAATTTACCAATTGTCCAATGGTGCCTTTAACCCCGCAATTTATCCACTAATTAAATATTGGGGTTTTTCAAACCATTTGTATAACGATTCTATTAGTCAATCGACCATCGATTCTTTGTTGGTGTTAGTTTCTTTTACTGACTCTTCCTTTTATTGTATTGATAATGATTCGAGTCTACAGATGGCTTCATTTTTTTATAAAACAAATTCTTATTCTCAGCTTGATTTTAATGCAATAGCACAAGGTTATTCTGTAGATGTTATAGGAGAATTTTTAAGCTCATTTGGATGTGTTAATTACATGGTTGAAATTGGAGGAGAAGTTGTTACATCTGGATTAAACCCAGATAAATCTAATTGGAAAATAGGTATTGATCAACCAATAGAACATTCAATTCCTGGAGAAAATGATTTTCAATGTGTAGTTGCCCTTCAGAATAAAGCTCTTGCAACTTCAGGAAACTATAGAAAATTTTATGAAAAAGAGGGGGTGAAATATTCCCATACTATTAATCCATCAACGGGCTACCCTGTAAAACATTCACTACTTAGTGTTTCTGTTATTGCTGATAAAGCTTATTCTGCTGATGGATATGCTACAGCATTTATGGTAATGGGGGTTGATAAATCTATTGATTTTATAGAGGCTAATCCAACCCTTGGATTAGAAGCATATTTTGTTCTTGGCTCTGATGATGGGAATAAAATAAAAATGACAAAGGGGATGAATCGGTACCTAGTTAACTAATTATTTTCTTTGCATTTTTCATCTGGTCTAGCTCCGCAAATACCACAAGATTCACCTTCTTTGTTTAAAAGGGGGTTGTTGCTAGCACAAGTACCTGCAAACTCACCATTTTTTTTAAAGATTAACTTAACGGCAATTCCTGCTACTGCAAAAGCAAGTAATCCAATAGAAATGAAAATTAGTTTCATAAGACAAATTTAGCAAATTATTAGATATTGAAAATCTGACCTTCACCTGTTACAGTAAATTTAGTATAGCTGGGATTTCCATGGTAATAAACATCTCCATAATTGTTTAATTCAATTGTTAATGAATCAGATACACTTACTTCAAATGTGTTAATAGAATTAGAGTTAATATGCGCTTTATTAGTTTGAAGATTCTTTGCTTTTACAGGAGCTAATCCACTGCTGTAACAATATAAATTAGTTGTGTTCCCATTAAGGTTTACATCAGTTGAACCTCTGCTTATATACAGTGATGTATTGGTATTGTTTAAAGTTAAGTTGATGGACGAAAAAGCCTGATCTGTATAAATGCTAATGGGATGATTGATTTCATTTGTATTGGTGAGTAAACCATATCCAAAAAGATGAATTTCATTTAAAGATGAATAATGGTAATAAAGATTAATCTGTTTTTTTTCTCTAAGAAAGTTACACTTGTTATGATTTGATAGGGTTAATTCAGTATTAGAAGAGTCCATACCAATTAATTGAATTAAATTTTCTGGACCAACAATTTCTAAAAAATTTATTGAGTCTTGAACAAGAATTAAGTTTAGATCGTCTAAAAGACTGATTTCGCTAAACGATTTTTGAAAATTTACTGTTAGGGTTGTCATTTGACCATTACTTTTTAAGCATGATCTTTCAGCAGGTTTATTGCAACCTGTAAAAATTATAGCTAGTAATAATGGAATTGTCTTTATTTTCATAGTATTCTGTAACCGATTCCAAGACTAAAAAAGTCAGCTTTAGCCCAATGGGATTTTAAGGATAATCTTGAGTAAATTCTATTGGAAAAGTCGTATTCACAGAACAATTTATTATAAATAGTTTCTGATTCATCCTTTCTGTTGTATAAATAGGCGCCAAGCTGAATACCGATTTTTAAGTTGTTAAGGTGCATTAGATGTCCTATAAATACTCCAAGCTGGATTTTATTTCCTGTAAATTCTAATAAGCTGTTGTTTACAATTATATCTGCTCCTGAAATATAGCTAGTTTTTGGTCCTTTTCTAAAGTTATATTGTAGGGTAGTTTCGTTAATGTAATATTTGTTTGATAAAGGAGTTTGATTTTCTTTAACGGCTGATGAATTATAGATAGATAGCTCAGATGATTTAAGCTCCTTTATTTCTAGTTTTGAAGTGTCTATTTGTTGTTGTTTAATGCCAAATAAATAAGCTGCTTGAATTTGTACAATATTTAATCCAAGGTTAGGAGTTTGAAAAGAGCCATTAGAAAGGTGATTAAGTAAAATAGCCCATTTGAGTTGATTTAGTTTGTTTATAGGAATTACTTTTTCAAATTTGAGCTGAATATTTGTGTTTATATGACTTCCTATTGCAGTATTTTGAAAATTTCTTTGTAGATCAAATGTTTTTTCAACCCAGCCAACACCAAGTCCCAGTTTGAATCGCAATGCATTCTTTTTATTGTATAGTGGTAAAGAGAAAAACCCATAGGTAGATACTATATTTCCGATTTGTATTTTGTTTCCTGGATTGGTGTAATTTAAGGTTAGTCCATAAATTGGGTAATTGTAATATCTATGGTTTAACTTTTTTCCGTTTGTATTGAAATTAATTGTGGCTTCAAATGAATAGGAATTATTTGCCACCAATTTTTTCATAATTGGCCTGTGTGCTAATAATCTACCGTAACTAAAACTCGACTCAATAGAATATTTTGTTGGATTTTGACTTGCTACGCTATAGCAAGAAAAAAAAATAGAAACAATTGCAATTAATCTTTTGCTCATAAAGAGTTGTAAAAAACCTACATATATTTGAATTTACAAAAATTGTTGTCAATGGAAAGTAAATTAATTGCATTTGGAAGATTGCTCAAAATTATGGATGAACTTAGAGAGAAGTGCCCATGGGATAAAAAACAGACTATTGAAAGCCTTCGTTACCTAACTATTGAAGAAACCTATGAGCTGGCAGATGCAATAATTGAAAAAAATATGGATGAGATTAAAGGCGAATTAGGAGATTTAATGTTGCATCTTGTTTTTTACGCTAAAATTGCCTCAGAAAACAATGCTTTTGACATTGAAGATGTGTTAACTTCAGTTTGCGATAAATTAATAGAAAGACATCCTCACATTTATGCTGATAAACAGTTGATTTCTGAGGAGGAAGTAAAGAAAAACTGGGAAAAGATTAAACTTAAAAAGGGTAGGGAGTCTGTTTTAGATGGGGTTCCCAATTCCTTGCCATCTATGGTTAAGGCAACAAGAATTCAGGAGAAAGCTAGAGGTGTTGGTTTTGATTGGGATAATCAAGATCAGGTTTTTGAAAAAGTAAATGAAGAAATCCAAGAGCTAAAAAATGAAGTTGACAATAAAACCAATAATATAGAAGATGAATTTGGTGATGTACTATTTTCCATTATTAATTATGCTCGATTCGTTGGTGTTGACCCAGAAACAGCACTAGAAAAAACCAATAAAAAATTTATTAAGAGGTTTAAGTTTATGGAAAAAGCATCCAAAAGTGATGGTAAAAGTATTTCTGATATGACACTTTCTGAAATGGATAAATATTGGGAAATGGCAAAAAATAATTAATCCGACAATTCTACTTTTTAGTCAGTTAAAAGAGTTGTTTTGTCAATGTGTTTGTTGTAAATGGCAACGATTTATTGTAAATTAAGTCTTCATAATATACTGTAAATCAATATCATGAAAAAATTAATACTTTTTATATCCCTTATTTCACTTTCTTTAACAGGTTTCTGTACTCATTTAATGGGAGGAGAAATAGTTGTTTTAAATGATAGTCAAAACAATTATTATGTTCTACTAACTTTATACAGAGATACTCTTGGAATTCCTATTTCAAACTCTCAGGATTTTACGGTTACCGATGATCAGGGAAATACAGTATCAACAATAACATCAACTCTTGATTACAGTGCAAATCATCCTGTTTTTGGTACTCCTCAGGGAGCTTTAATGGGTATGTTCCCATACGGAGTTGAAATTTATTTTTATTCGGCTAGTTTGACTCTTTCTAATCCTGGAGAATATACCATTAGCTGGGAAAATTGTTGTAGAAATGGTGCTATTGGAAATATACCAAATGCAGCTGCAATGGATATGAATTTGCACACAACATTTCTAAATGATGCTGTAAATTACGATTCTTCACCTTATTTTTTAGTTAAGCCTGTGGTTTATCTTCCTGTTAATACCCCTTGGCAATACAATCCTCTTCCAATTGATCCAGACGGTGATTCTTTGTCATGGTATATTGGAACACCTAATAATTCATTGGGAAATCCAATTGGTGGTTATACTAACCCTCCATCTGATCCTTTAAATCCATTTTCTATAGATCCTGTTTCAGGTACAATATCTTGGACAGCTGCTGCAGTTGGCAATTGGGTATATACTGTTGTTTGTGAAGAATTTAGAAATGGTGTTAAAATAGGTGAAATTAGAAGAGATATGCAGCTAATAGTAGTGCCAAATGGATCATTACCTAGTTTTTCTAACATAGGTACTGTTCTTCCTAATGTTAATGGATATCCAAGATGGTCTATTCCTGCAGGTCAGAATTCTGAAGTTAGGTTTTTAGCAAGTAATCCAGGAACTACAGCTGGGTTGTATTTTGAGGCCTATGGGGAAGCTTTTCTTTCCAACACCCCTGCTGTTTATTCTCAAGAACCTACTGGAATTGACAACCAAATAGAAGCTGTTATCAATTGGAATCCAAGCTCAAATGATGTTAGAGATGATTTATATTTAACAGTTCTTAGGGTTATGGACGGATCATTTATGAATGATGAAGCTATTTTTATTGAGGTAAGTAGTGGGGTTGATATTAATGAGCGTAAATTTGTGAATTATTCTCCGTTGTATCCAAATCCCTCTAATGGTACTGTTTATTTCCCAATAGAAATTGAACAATCAGCAGATGTTGATTTATCGATTTATGATCAATACGGAAAATTGGTTTTTAGTAAAACACAAAATTTTAGTTCAGGAAATAGCCTAGCAGTACTTCCTACTGACCTTAAAGCTGGATTATATATTGTTGTCGCTAAAAATGACAAAATCACTTTAAGTGTTCAGCAGTTAGTTATTGCTCGTTAGTTGAAAATCTAATTTTAAAATAGAACACTTTCTCTTTTTATTGGGTGGTCATTTACTTTTAACAAGTATTTTAAACTTCCAAAATAAGGAGCTTCCTCTAAAAACCATCCAGCCTGTCATTGCTGCCCATATTGCAGAAAGTTGAAAGTCTAGATGATCAAGTACTAGTAATATCGGTATAAATACAAAAACTGAGCCTATTATTAGGGTGTTCCTTAAGTAAAGAGCCTTTCCTAAACCCTTAAATATTCCATCGAATGTAAATGCTATTGAATTAAATGGTTGTGCGATAATAACAATCCAAAAAGTACTTTTAAAGATGGCTAAAACTTGAGTGTTTTGATTGAATATTTCACCAATTATAGGATAACAAACTAGATAGATTCCAGAAAGTATAAAAGAAATAAGTAGATTAATTTTAAGAAGTTTTTCCCCTAATAATTTTAATTTAAATGGGTCATTTTCTCCGAGAAATTTACCAGCGAGCGCATTTCCTGCATTAGAAAATCCATCTATGAAAAAAGAGGAGAAAATCCATATATTATATCCTATAGTATAGGCAGTTAGTTGTATATCGCCATATTTATTTGCAAAACGATTTGCAAGAATGAATACTACATTTAAAACTAATGTTCTAACAAACATATTCCAGAATATTAAAATCATTTCTTTAAAGAAGGGACTTAATGTTAATGAAGGTTTAAGTCTATAAGGTGATTTCTTGTAAAGAAATACAATACATAGTAGAAACATTATTACTTGTGCAATCAAGGATGCAATTGCGGCACCCTCCACTCTCATAGGTTTAATGTAATTTTCTATCCCAAGAATTAAGATGTAATCTAATACAATGTTTACAGCACCTCCAAATAGGCTAATGTACATTGCCCATGATGTATTTTGTATTCCTCTAAAGATTCCAAAAAATAGTGCAATTCCTAAGCTCATTGGTAAACCAATACTTCGTATAACAAAATAGGATTCAGAGTAAACGAATGTTTTATTGGAAATACTTCCATATAGAAAATGGGCAATTTCAGAGTAAAATATGCCTGTAGATAAAGCAACAATTAATCCCGTAAATAGCGTAACAAGTAATGATTGAGGTATTAAGCTGTAGGTGGGTTTTAAATCGTTTTTCCCATAATGTCTGCTTACAATTGCAGAAACAGCAGTTCTCATTTGCGCAAATCCCCAAATAAGTGTAGCTATTAATCCAGCTGCAAGTCCAACACCACCCTGAGCAGGAATTACATCATTTTCTAATTGTCCTATAATGGCAATGTCGGCAAGTCCAATTAGGGGTTCAGTGATGTTGAACAAAATTGCAGGAATTGCTAGACGGTTAATTTCCTTAGCTGAAAGCATATTTTTTTCTTATAGTATATCCTTTAGCTTAAAACATTGATTCAAACGGATTCCTTTTTCGGTTTGTTTAACTGTACAGCATTCGTTAACCGAATCGTGTTGTAAAAATAAAATATAGTTGTTTTTAGCTGCTTGTTCTAAAAAAAGCTGTTTTTCATCCATCGTAAGTAAAGGGCGGGTATCGTAACCCATTACATAAGGAAGGGGGATGTGTCCGGTACTTGGAAGTAAATCTGCCATAAAAACAATTTTATTTCCTTTGTAGTTAATCATTGGAATCATTTGGCTTTCAGTATGTCCATCAGCAAAAAATACATCGATGTTTGAAAAGCCACTTTTGCTTATTCTATCAGTTCTATTTATAAAATTTAATTGGCCACTTTCTTCAATGGGGAGAATGTTTTCAGCTAAAAATGACGCTTTTTCTCTATTGTTTGGCTGGGTTGCCCAATTCCAATGTTGCTGATTACTCCAAAACTTGGCATTTTTAAAAACAGGTTGAAGGATGGTTTTTTCTGTATTTGCCCATTCTACACTTCCTCCACAATGGTCAAAATGTAGATGAGTAAGAATTACATCAGTAATGTCGTCTTCAGAAAAACCATTTTCTTTTAGTGAGCTTTTCAGTGATACGTCTCCATGTAGATAATAATGACTGAAAAATTTAGCTGATTGTTTGTTTCCAATTCCTGTGTCAATTAAAATTAATTGATCATTGTCCTGTATAAGAAGGCTTCTCATTGCCCAAGTACACATGTTGTTGGTATCTGAGGGGTTGGTTCTTTCCCATAATGATTTTGGAACTACACCAAACATAGCACCACCATCAAGTTTAAAATACCCAGTTATTATTGAATAGAGTTGCATGACAAAGATTGTTTTAAGTAAAAATATAAAACATGTTTGGTTATACCTTATTTATGATTTCTTTTAATTAGTTTAGAAGAGAAAACTTCTCAATTATGAACTTTTTACGATTGTTTTTATTTTTTACTGCATTTGCAAGCTGTTTGTTTTTTTGTGCTCAGGATATAAATGGTCTTTCTGATCAATTAATCCTTTTACAGGAAAATATTTCAAATAAAAGTTTTGTCAAATCTTGGAAGAAAAACAAAAAAAGTTGGGAGAATTCATGTAAATCTGCTCAAACCAATAATGAGCTAATTAATTTAGCAAACAAGCTCATAAATGTTTACAATAGTTCTGCTGATGGTTCTTTGTTTAAAATTCCTGACATTAAATTCGATGCTATTTGTAATGCATTGTTGAATTTAATTGATCAATTTCCTTCAAGTGAACTTTCCTTTACGAATTCTTCTTTAGAAAAATGGAAAGATAACATGCGGGTTTTAATTACTACTGAGCAAAATAGGCTATTGGAAATTGAAAAGGCTGAGGAGTTGGAAAAAAGTAAAAGTAGGGTTTTGTTAGCTGATTCTCTAATTGATTTATTTATTGAAAACTACGCTAGTGTTTTTGATGGGGCAAATAAGGGTAGTTTTAGTGAATTAATTTCAACTTCTAGTCAAGCTTCTTTGTATAAAGTAAATCTTGATTTTGGTTCTATTGCCAATTGTAGTGTAGTTATTGATGAAGATGGGGTGTATGAACTGATTTTAGTGTATTCCACAAGCTCTGATGAACAATTAGCGAATCTAATTATGGAAAAGTGTTATAAATATATTTCTAGTCATTTAAAAGAGGGTTTCAAAGAAAGTAAAATGTTTGATGGTAATTATCAAACTAATTTTATCAAGGTGTTTGATTTTCAAGGTCAGAAATTTGCAGATACTGCAAAACACCCTAAAATTCAATTAGGGGTTAAAAAAGAATCCTTTGAGGTTTATTTTATTGTTACTGAGCCTCTATTTAGACGTTAGTTGTAAAGGTGTAGTGCTATGCATTCCTGTGCTTGTTTAACGTCATGAACACGTAATATTTTAGCTCCATTTCTCAGTGCGGACATATGTAAAGCTGTTGTTCCGTTTAATGAATTTAAAGAATTGGTTTTCAATGTTTTATATATCATAGATTTCCTGCTTATTCCAGCTAGTATAGGAAGTTTTAACACTGCTAATTTGTCCAAATTATTAAGCAAGTTAAAGTTGTCTTCAAGTGTTTTTCCAAATCCAAACCCTGGATCAATAATAATATCATGAATACCGTTTGCTTTTAAGTGTTTAATTTTATTGGAAAAGAAATAGATGAGCTCATAAATTAGGTTATTGTAGGTTGGGTTTTGTTGCATATTTTGTGGATTCCCTTGCATATGCATCAGGATATAGGGTACATTATTTTGGCTAATTACATCGATTAATTTATCATCTAAACTAAAAGCCGATATATCATTAATCATTGAGGCACCAGATTTCAAAGCCTCTTTTGCAACAATAGATCGAAATGTATCAACTGAGAGTATTGGATGGTCAAAATTTTTTACAATTGCCTCAATAACAGGTAAAACTCTTTTCAACTCCTGTTTCTCAGTAATGTTTTTTGCACCTGGTCTTGATGAATAACCACCGATATCTAAAAAGGTAGCTCCTTCTTTTAAATGCTTCTCTGCCAGTCTAAGTGCTTTTTCAGTTGTATTGTTTATTCCTCCGTCATAAAATGAATCTGGAGTAACGTTAATTATTCCCATTGTAAGAGGTGTTGACAAATTGATGATTTTCCCTTTACAATTAATTGATAATTTTGGATTGAAATAATTATCTTTCACGCTTGATAATTTGAATTTTATTTATGGAGCTTACAATTCAACAATATAATTTAGCAATAGACAAATGTAAAGACATTTTTAAGAAGAAAACTACTGATTATGGTACTGCTTGGAGAATTTTACGAACAAGCTCTTTGACAGATCAGATTTTTATTAAGGCCAATCGAATTAGAACTATTCAGCAAACAGGGGAGTCTAAAATTAATGAAGGGGTAGAGGAAGAGTTT
Source organism: Crocinitomicaceae bacterium (assembly GCA_002716065.1). Classification (GTDB taxonomy): domain Bacteria; phylum Bacteroidota; class Bacteroidia; order Flavobacteriales_D; family Parvicellaceae. Next base: position 66,165 of record PAZE01000011.1, read on the forward strand.
GTGGGTATTATTAATTACTGTGTTATGGCTCTAATTCAACTGGAGCTTAAAGATGATTCTAGATTGGAAATTGATGCTCAGGAAGCAATTCAGCTTTATTTAGATTTTGTTAATAAAGCAAAAGATTTAATGGTTCAGAAAAATCATGATTATGGAGAGGCATGGAGGGATATGAGAGTGTCTTCTCTTACAGACCTTATTTTAATGAAAATTTTAAGAGTTAAGCAAATTGAAAACAATAGCGGTAAAACACTTATTTCTGAAGGAATAGATGCCAATTATTACGATATGCTTAATTACGCTGTTTTTGCACTTATTCACTTAGACGAATCTTCTTAAATTTTAATTACTATGAAAAGTAAATCTACCTTTATTATTTGGTTTATAAGAATACTTATTTCTTTTCTTTTTATTCTTTCTGCTGTTGCTAAGTTGTATCCTTCCCCTTATTTTGCCATTACTACTTTTGAGGCTAAGCAATTGGTTCCTCTAGGTTTTGATCAGTGTTACGGTGCCTATTTTTCTAGGTTGTTAATTGCTTTTGAGTTTGCTTTGGGTGTGCTTATACTTTTTCCTTTTTATTTAAAAAGAATCATTATACCATCTACAATTTTACTTTTAAGTGTTTTTTGTGTTCATCTTTCTCTTTCTGTATTTGGTATAATGGAAGGAGCTAAAAATTGTGGTTGTTTTGGGGAGTTGATTCCAATGACCCCACTTGAAGCGTTGATTAAAAACATATTGTCAATTGGTTTGCTTTTAGTTCTATATAAGCTTCTTAAAAATGATGGTAAAAAAGGATTTTTATACATCATTTTAATCTATGCTATTTCATTGGGTGCATTATTTGCCATTGCACCTAATAAATCTTGTCAGGATTTAGAAGCTAAATTCACTAAGACCATATCACCCTTTAGTGAGTATGTAAAGGATATTGATGAAGGTGAAAAACTACTTTGTTTTTTTGCTCCCGGTTGTGATCATTGTATGGCTACTGCCAGATCTTTGGATTCACTTATTACCTTAAACCCATCATTTCCAAGTATTCAAGTGGTGTTTATGGATGAGGAACCTGAAAAAATCCCTACTTTTTTTGAATTTTCCGGTAGAGAATTTCCCTATCAAATTATGGATGTGGCTGAGTTTTGGAAAGTTCTTGGTTTTGATAAAGATACACCTGCTATTTTTTATTTAATAAATGGAAATCAAATTAGTTCTTACCAAGGAATTGGTGAAGGTAAATTTGATGCTGAGCTACTGGTTAATGACATCAAAAATGCGAATATTTAAATCGTTAACTTAGTAGTACAACTATTTTGGTTTGTTTAGATATATAATTAGAAAAATAGTATACGGTTTCTTAGTTCTCTTAGGAGTAGTTACAGTTATTTTCGTGTTGTTTAACATCAAACCTGGAGACCCTTCATTAATGTTGGGTGGGCAGCATTCTACACCTGAAATTGTTCAAACCATTCGTAAGGATCTTGGATTAGATCTACCTTTTCAAAATCGTTATCTTTTTTACCTAAATGATTTGTCTCCGATTTCTGTTCATAATGTTGAAAATACTGAAAGTATAATTTATTTAGACTCCTCAAAATATACTGCCTCTGAGCCGTTTAGTGTAGGAGATAAATCAATTGTTCTAAAGTATCCTTATTTACGAAAATCTTATCAAAATAAAAGAAATGTTGCTCAGATTATAAATGAGAAATTACCAGATACTTTTATTCTTGCACTTTCTGCAATATTAATTGCAACTATTTTGGGTATTTCTCTTGGAATTGTAAGTGCAGTTAATAAGGGTAAATTCTTTGATAACGTTTCCTTTATAGCAGCTGTAGCAGGTATGTCTGCCCCCTCATTCTTTATGGCGGCTATTATTTCAGTTGTGGGAGGATATACATGGTCTAGTCAAATGAATTTACCTGTTTTCCCCTTTTTATTTGCTTTGCTGGCAGCTTGTGTACTTTTGATTAAATACATTACCAAAAAAACCCATTTCCCATTAAGTTTTAAACAATTTTTTTCCTGGTCCTTAAAAGGATTTATTCTTGGTTTAGGTGTTTGGTTGGTGTATGTTATTTTCTATAGTATTTTTAATTTGGGTGATTGGCCGGTTATTAGCTCTACTTTTGGGTTTCCTGGAACTGGACTTAATCCAAATGGAGCTCTTGTTGAGCTAAATGATTATTCGGGTAGGGAAGAATATCACTGGGAAAATTTAATTCTTCCTGCTATTACCTTAGGTATTCGTCCTTTAGCTATTGTTATTCAATTAACCAGAAGTTCATTACTTGATGAGCTTTCTAAGGATTATATTCGTACGGCTAGATCTAAAGGATTATCTATGTATAAAGTAATTGTAAATCACGCATTAATTAATTCTTTAAATCCTGTAATTACAGCTATTTCCGGATGGTTTGCTTCACTGCTTGCTGGAGCAGTATTTGTCGAGCAAATTTTTGACTGGAATGGTATAGGAAAGGAATTGGTTTCTGCTTTAAAAAATGATGATTTCCCATTGGTGATAGGTGTTACAATAGTAATAGCAACATTTTTTGTGATTATCAATATTGTAGTTGATATAGTTTATGGATATTTGGACCCTAGAGTTCGTTTAAATTAAAAAAAATGAGTAGAAAAGTAGTAGCTGGAAATTGGAAAATGAATTTGAATTATAATGAAGCCTTGTCTTTATTTAATTCTGTTAATACGATTTCAGCTAAGGATGTGGAGATAATTGTTGCTCCTGCTTCAATTTATTTAGCTGAATTTTCAAAATGTTCAGGTAGAGTGAAGTTAGCAGCTCAAAATGTTTCTAATTTTAAATCTGGTGCATATACAGGAGAAATATCTGCCCAAATGCTTAATTCATTAAATGTGGAGTATTGTATTGTTGGGCATTCAGAGAGAAGGTCATATTATAACGAAACCGATCAGCTGATTAATCAAAAGCTTCATCTTTTACTTGAAAATAATATTTCTCCAATTTTTTGTTGTGGTGAAATTCTTAAGGATAGAGAAAAAGGCCTTCACAATACCATTATTGAGCAGCAACTTAAACATGGTTTACAAGATTTAACTAAATCTCAGCTACTCAATTGTATAATTGCTTATGAGCCTGTTTGGGCCATAGGGACTGGTTTAACAGCAACTGCTGAACAAGCTCAACAGATGCATTCATTTATTAGAGATGTAATTTCTCAACTATATGATCTTGAAACGGCATCTTCATTAAGTATTTTATATGGGGGGAGTTGTAAACCCTCCAATTCAGCTGAACTTTTTGCCAAAAAAGATGTAAATGGTGGTTTAATTGGTGGAGCGGCTTTAAAAAAAGAAACGTTTAACGAAATTATAGATTCATTTTGAATGAATTATATTGAACTGAGTATAAAGCTTAAAGAGCCTACTTTTATAAAAGATGTCATCATTTTTGAATTAGGTGAGTTAGGTTTTGATTCATTTCAAGAGTTAGATGATGAGTTAAAAGCATTTATTTCTGAGCAAAATTACGACCCAACTTGTTTAGCGTTGATCAAATCTATTTCAGGAAATTCTTTATGTGATTTACAAGTTATAAATCATCCCAGTACCAATTGGAATAAAAAGTGGGAGTCTAATTTTAAACCTATAGAAGTTAATAGCGATTGTATTATTTGTTCCTCTTTTCATAAAGTTAGAGATGTGAAGTATGATGTTATTATTGATCCGTCAATGACATTTGGTACTGGACATCATGAAACAACCTTATTAATGTCTAAAGCATTATTTGACTTTGAAATAATTGATAAAGATGTCCTAGATATGGGAACGGGAACTGGAGTTCTTGCAATAATTTGCCATCTTTTAGGAGCTAAATCTGTAGATGCAGTTGACATTGATCCGATTGCTGTTGAAAACACACGTAAAAATCTTTCTTCTAATACTATTAATTCAAATAATGTTTTTTTGGGTGATTCATCTTTTGTCAAATCCAATGAGTACGACTTGTTACTTGCCAATATCAATAAAAACATTTTGTTAAAAGATTTATCAAAATACTACAAGGGATTAAGAAAAGGTGGTAACTTGTTACTTTCTGGATTTTTTACGTTGGATAATCAGGAAATTTTAGATTTAGCAGCAAATATTGGTTTAATATTTGTTGATTCTAAAGAATTAAATAAATGGAGTTTACTAATTTTAAGTAAGTAGTTTAATATGATTCGTTTTTTTATATCTATTGTATTTTATCTTTTTTGTACTCTTTTTGTTAATGCTCAGATAATGTCTTTTTCTTCTGAGCCTGAAAAATTCTTAAAAGAAGTTCAGTCATATTTAGGTGTTGTTAATAAAGTTGATGCAAAGGCATTTATTAAAGAATTTGAACCTATTTGGCTTGGTAGTAGTTTTTCTTTAGAACAAAGATCTCAGGTTTACAGTACTTCCAATAAAATGGCTCAAAAGCGTTTACGAGCATATCCAGATTTTAGAAATTATTTAGATGCTGTTATGAATTTTGCTATTTCAGGAAAATCTGAACAAGATTTTAATCAATGGCAAGAAACAATCGATAAAGTACTTGACGGAAGAGAAAAGAAACGTATTGCCAAGTATATTGAAACTTGTTCCAATTTATTTTCTAGTAATACGGTTTATAAATCTTCTTCAACTCAATGGAGAGCAAACTCCAATAACTATTCCTTTAAATATACTAAAGAGCCAATAATTGAATTTGGAAGTACTAACTTAAGATGTTATTCTAAAAAAGATAGTGCTGTAATTTACAATACTAAAGGTGTTTTGTATCCTTTTTCTAACAAATGGATCGGTGATGGAGGTAAAATCACTTGGGAACGCGCAGGTCTACATAAAGATACAGTATATGCAGATATCAAAAAATACTATATAACTTTAAAATCGACTGGTTTTATCTGTGATTCAGTTTTGTATCATAGCCGTTATTTCAAACAGCCTATTCTAGGAAAGTTATCTGAAAAAGTGCTTTCTAATTTGGGAGCTAACAAAGTTAAATATCCCAGTTTTGAATCGTATGATAAGCGCTTAATTATTAGAAATATTTTTGATAATGTTGATTACGATGGTGGATTTACTATAAGAGGAAGGAATCTTCAAGGTTCTGGTACAATTGATAATTTGGCTAGATTGATCTTTAAATACAAGGAGAATGATTTTTTAATTGTGGAGTCTATTAATTTCACTATTAACCCAGATATAATTTCTTCTGAAAAATCTAAAGTAAAATTTTATATTGATAAAGATTCCATTACACATCCTGGATTGCAATTTAAATATGTTGACAAAACAAAAAAAGTTACTTTAATTAGGGGTACAGCAGGTATTTCTAAATCACCGTTTTACAACAGTTATCATAAACTAGATATGTTTACTGAAGCTATTTACTGGAAACTTGGAGATCCGATCCTTGATTTTGCCCCTTTATTTGGAAGTACAGATGTTAGTGCTCATTTTGATTCTTTTGATTTTTTTGATGTTAATATTTATGACCAGCTTACTGGTGTAGGTAGAAATCCATTAATTCAAATCAAATATTTTTGTAATCAGTATGGAGCCAGTGTTTTTCCAGTAGGTGAGTTGGCATCTTTTATGATGAGCACTAAAACTGATTTGGAGTTCATACTTTTTAACCTTACTTCTTTAGGTTTTATTGATTATGATGTTGATCGTCAGCTGGTAACTGTAAAAGATAAGTTGTACAACTATATTGATTCTAGGAAAGGAGATAGAGACTTCGATGTTATTGTAATCAACTCAGAAAATAAAAACAATGCTCAGATTAATTTGTTATCCTATGATTTAACCATCAATGGAGTTAAAAAAGTTTCCCTCAGTAATGCTCAGTTTGTAAGAATTTATCCGGATAAAGAAATTCTTACGATAAAGAAAAATAGAGACATGATCTTTTCAGGTATTATTAATGCTGGCAGATCAGAATATTTTGGAAAAGAGTTCACTTTTAATTACGATGATTTTAAGATTAACTTAATTCAATGCGATTCAATGCGCCTTCGTGCCATTAAAAATAAATCTAATGGTCCAAATCAGATTCGACTATTATCCACTATCGAAAATATTAAGGGTGAAATATCAATTGATTTGCCGGAAAATAAATGCGGTTTAGACACCTCATCACATGATTTCCCTCATTTAAGAACCTCTGAAAAATCATACGTTTTTTACGATAAACCTACTATTCAAGGTGGTATTTATAAACGAGATAGTTTTATGTTTGTTATTGAGCCTTTTGATATGGATAGCTTAGATAATTTTTCTAACGATGGTATTCACTTTCCTGGTTTATTTAAGTCTGGAGGTATATTCCCAGATTTTAACGAAGATTTAACTCTTCAGAAAGATTATTCTCTTGGTTTTATTCGAGAAACTCCAGAAGAAGGATTTAATATCTATGGAGTTATAGCCAACTATGACAATAAAATTAAACTCTCCCACAAAGGACTCCAAGGAGAGGGAGAAATCAGCTATCTAACCTCTTTAGCTCAATCTGATGAAATTACCTTCTTTCCGGACTCCCTAGTAGCTATTGCTCAGAATTACACCAATTCTCCTAAGGAGGCTGATCCAGAAGTTCCATTAGTTAAGGGGGAAAATTGTCTAATTTCCTATGTCCCTAAAAAAGAAGTATTATACGCTTCTAGTGAGAATGAAGATTTGGTATTTTTTGAGGATGACGATGCTACTCTAAATGGAAGACTAGCTCTACGGCCAGAGGGAATGACTGGTGAAGGTTTAATGTATTTTGGTAAAGGAGAAATGCTTTCTTACACCTATAAATATCGTTACGATGCTATTGACGCAGATACTGCTGAATTCAAGCTTAATACAATGGAGGAACAAGTAAAAGAGATGGCATTTAAGACTGAAAATGTTAATGCGCATGTTGATTTTACTACAAGAAAGGGAGAATTTAAATCTCATTCTGGAGAAAGTTTTGTTGTTTTCCCTGATAATCAATACATATGTTACATGGATCAATTTAATTGGTATATGGATAACGATGATTTGGAAATGGAATCAAGATCCGCAGGTGATATTAACATAGATACTGAGTTGGACCTATCGGGATCTAATTTTTACTCAATACATCCGGATCAAGATTCTTTAAATTTCAAATCTCCAAAAGCTAGATTTGATATAAAGAAAAAACGAATTACTTGTGATAGAGTACCCTTTGTAACCGTTGCAGACGCCCAAATATTCCCTGATAGTAATCGACTAATTATTAAACGAAAGGCTAAAATTAAAACCTTAAATAATGCTAAAATTATTGCCAACTATATTACCAAGTACCATGAAATTTACGATGCTAAAGTAGATATTAAAGCTAGAAGGGATTATGTTGCATCAGGTACACTCGATTATGTAGATGAGAACGAAAATAAGCAGCAAATCTATTTCTCATACATTCATCCAGATACCAGCTTTACCACAACAGCAAATGGTTCCATAGATGAAAAAGTTGAATTTACCCTGAGCCCTAATTTTGAATACCACGGTTCGGTAGATATGTATGCATCAGTTAAAAACCTTTCTTTTGATGGCGAAACTAGAATTGTTCACGGTTGCGAAAATTTACCTAGAAGCTGGATTAAATTTAAGGGTGAAGTTGATCCAAATCAGGTTTATATCCCCATTGATACTGTTTTGTTGGATATAAAAGGCGATCTTATAAGCTCAGGAATCGTTTTAAATACTACAGACTCCATTTCGTTGTATTCAACATTTTTATCTAAAAAGTTTGATTCTAAACATTTTGATGTTGCCTCTTCATTTGGGTATTTATACTTTAACAAAGACGACAAAGAGTATCAAATATCCAATAAAGAAAAGCTTGCAGAACGTTCCTTACCTGGAAATTTTGTTTCATTAAACGTTAATAACTGTAAAATTGAAGCAGATGGAAAATTTGTTTTTGGTAGTGATTTAGGACAAATAAAGTTATCTCCTGTTGGTGAAATTAAATACAATCCAGCTAAATTTTCTACAGACATTAAAGCTTCATTAATGATTGATTTTCCGTTTAATGAAGAGGCTTTAGATAAATTGTCTAAAGAATTAAATGATTTCCCAAATTTAAGAACCATTGATCTAATCAATTCTACTTATGAATATTCTTTAAGGGAGTTTGTAGGTCTTAAGCAAGCTGATAAGATGATTTCTGACCTTACCGTTCAGGGTAAAGTGAAAAAATTCCCTGAAGAACTTGAAAAAACATTTTATTTTGGAGATATACGATTCAAGTGGGATTTTGACAAGAAAGCGTACGTTTCATATGGTGATTTAGGTATTGCCAACATCAAGAAAAAACAAGTCATGCGTTATGTAAAAGGAAAGGTGGTTATTTTTAAGAGAATTACTGGAGATGAAATTACAGTTTACTTGGAGCCTGAGGATGATGCGTATTATTTCTTTAATTACAAAAGGGGATTGATGCAAGTTTTCTCAAGTGATGAAGAATTTAATACCATTATTTTAGAAACAAAAAAGGATAATACTAAGTTTAAAGGTGGAAAAGAGGAAGAAGATTTTCAATTTATGATGGGTTCTAAAACTTTTGTAACAGCATTTAGAAGATCATTTTTTGAGTAACAAAACGTGTCTATGAAGGAAATTTTTGAATTTAATACGATTATAGCTATTGTAATTGCTTATTTGATAGGTTCTGTTCCATCTGCAATATGGGTTAGTAAATGGTTTTTTGGTATAGATGTTAGGGATTATGGAAGTAAAAATGCAGGTGCTACCAATACTTTTCGTGTTATTGGTAAAAAGGCTGGGTTTCCTGTTTTGTTTTTTGATATTCTAAAAGGCTGGGGCTCTGTTAAAGGATTGTCACTTCTTTTTTCATCTTATGATATGGGTTCAGATCAATTTGTAAACCTTCAGCTTGCCATTGGGATTGTTGCAGTTATTGGACATGTTTTTCCCATTTATGAACGCTTTAAAGGAGGTAAAGGTGTGGCTACACTTCTTGGGGTTGTTATTGCTGTTAGTTTACCTGCCGCATTGATATGCTCTGTTGGGTTTATAGGTATTTTTTTAACAACACAGTATGTTTCTTTAGGGGCAATATCTTCTGCATTTGTTTATCCTTTTTTGACAATTTATGTCTTTAAAGCTGAAACCACTTCTTTAATCTATTTTTCGATTGTAATTTCTTGTTTAGTTATTTTAACTCATAAAAAAAATATCGAAAGGTTATTAAAAAATGAGGAGGGTAAAATGCCATTAAACTTAAAATTTAAAAATAAATCCTGAACGAACTTCTTTTTTCGTTGTATTATGGAATAGAGGGTGAAAATTATAGTTAAATATCTGTTGTCTTTTAGCCTTTTGTTTTTAGGACATTTTTCATATGCCCAATATCAAACATATCAAGAGCGTAAAGA
>PAZE01000012.1 GCA_002716065.1 Crocinitomicaceae bacterium
CGAGCAGAAGACCCACGGTCGTCTCTTGAAAGGCCGCCAGATTTTGTTCCTCGTCTATGATTACTTCAAGACCAACGAGGAGGAAGGCGGATTATACGACTTGTCGGATTTGCTCGACGTGCACTACAACGGGAACTTGGAGAGTTTCCTGAACACATGGTTAAGGTAAACTCATTTTATATGGATATTCATGAAGTTACCAATAAGCAATTTTCAAAATTTGTAAAAGAAACAGGATATAAAACAATTGCAGAAAGACCAATTAATTGGGAAGAAATCAAAAAACAATTGCCAAAAAACACTCCAAAACCAAAGGATGAGGCTTTAAATCCAGGCTCTATGGTTTTTTATCCCAATGAATCTATATTTGATTTAATTGACTATTCTCAATGGTGGAGATGGGTGCAAGGAGCCAGCTGGAAAGAACCTTTTGGCCCGGGAAGTAATATCAATGGGAAAGAAAATTTCCCTGTGGTTCATATAGCTTTCCATGATGCAGCCGAATATGCTAAATGGTGTGGAAAACGCTTACCCACTGAAGCAGAGTGGGAATGGGCAGCAAGAGGAGGCTTAAAAGAAAAAATTTATCCCTGGGGGGATGAACCTGTTGAAAAAGGAGAGGCTAAATGCAATTATTGGACAGGAATTTTCCCTTCAAAAAATACAGCTAAAGATGGATACGCTGGTCTTGCCCCTGTAATGCAATATGCCCCAAATGGATATGGATTATTTGATATGGCAGGAAATGTGTGGGAAATATGTTCAGACTGGTTCGATGCAGATTACTACTTATCATTCAACTTAAGCGAAACAGCTATAAATCCTAAAGGACCAAAAAGCTGGAATTATCCCCTTGAACCTCTAGATCCAAAAAGAGTAATCAAAGGGGGGTCTTTTTTGTGTAACGATAGTTATTGTTCTAGCTATAGAGTTTCGGCTAGAATGCCCAATTCTCAAGATACTGGCATGAGCCATACTGGCTTTAGGTGTGTTAAAGACCTTTAGGTTAGCTATTTCAAAAACCAAGTCTTCTTAATGTAAACAGAAGAGATTTGAATTGATTAATTTAATATATTGTTGTGAATATTAAATATATGAATATCATTAGGTGTATATTTTTGGCTTTATTTACGTTCCAAATACATCTCTTTATTTCTCAAGAATCGACAACCACACCCTCCTTCTCTAGCAATATCTCTAACCTAAAAAACCCTTCAAGTGAAATTACTTTTTCTGGGTTTTATCGTTTTTTAGGGTATGTTCGAAATCAACAAGAAACCTTTCCCAATAATTCTGGAAAAACTACTGCAATTGTTGTAGGTGATTTCTACAGAGAACCCATGCTGCTTTTAAAGCTAAATGGGAAGACAAAGGACAACGTATCTTTTGGTGCGGATTTAATGATTAACAGCATATACAAAGGCCCTGCAATTGAAAATAACAGATCATTAACTCTTGATTTAGGGCTCAATTTAAGAACTTCAATTGTTACCAATTTCGGAGTTTTTAATTTTTCTTCTGGGGGTGTTTCATGGTATAGACAAAGTAGATTAACCGTCTGGGGTAATCGATCTTTCAATAGAATGAGCATCTTCGAAAGAAGACCTCAAACCCCTTTAAACAACAATCCTTTAAATAGATATTCTAATTATTACAATGACGGCCTAATTGACCAAGGAGTTCGATATGGAAGTAGGGCTTTTCAAGGATTGTTTTTAAACGCAACTAAACTACCCTATAATTTTTCAATTAAAGGAGTTGTTGGCAAAAGCAATTTCAACCGTTCTTTTTTAGAGACTAGTGATAATTTTACAGGTTGTTTCAAAATTCAAAACAAGCTAAAAGAGAACTTTACCATTGCCTACAACTACCTAGCTTCTTCTGCTGATGTTGATTCAATAAGCAACAACAAAAGAAAATATTTTATACATACTCTTGAAGCTCACAGAAAATGGGATAAGATAAAATTTCACTTTGAAGCTGGATTAGGGAATTACTCAGGTCCAGAAGAAAACCTCGGATATGGTGAAGCTCTAATCTTTAATCTTAAAGCCAATAAATCCGCTAAAATTCCGTTTAATCTTCAGCTATATAGAATAGCCCCTGAATTTGTAAATGTTACTGGCAATTTTCTAAATACTTCTGTTTTAGAAGTTTTTCCCAATGTTGCTGGAGTTGGAGCTACAATTCGAACTCCTTTCAGAAGTCCTATGGTAGGATTAGGGTTTCCAACAAACAACCGGCAAGGAGGATCGATAAATACTGATTTTTCGATAGGTAGACTAAAAATAAATGGCGGAATTGGGATTTTTGCTGAAATTGACACCTCCTATGCTGATGTATCATACATCCATAATGTAAATGGTCAAACACTTTCAAGAATCTATTTATTTGGAAGAAGCTGGGGCCCTTATAATTTTTTAAACTCAACTTATAGAAATTCATTTGAAGATGTTTCCATTTCAGACACCAACAATTATGGACTAGCCAACTTTAAAAAGTTCTTTAACACCATTGAATTACAAGGAAAATACAACACTACTATTTTTAATCATAATTTTTATATTTTCTCTCTAACAAGATTAAACTCTTGTCAGAAAAAAATGCATGGTCTTCCTCAAATAGGCTCAAATGCACTTATCAGCCAATTGAGTCAGGAAATAGACATAAGTTATTCAATAACTAAAAATGCTGTTTTGGTTTTGAGCTATGCAATAGAAAGAATTATAGGTAATGAATTTACCGATATTGGTGATAGCCCTGATGCAAATTCTTCAAGCCTGTTTTTTGAATGGTTAGGACTGGAAAGATTTAATACTTACAACAACGCTAGAAACCAAAGGAATCGTCTTTTAGGCATTGGTTTAGACTACAAAATTGGAGCTAATGCTATTTTATTTTTACGCCATAACCAATACAGGTATTACGATCCTAACTTTATTGAAAACCATTTAAAGGGAAGTGAAACCATGCTTGAACTGAAAATTACTTTTTAAATCATGAATAGAATATATATACTATTTTTTATGTTGCTTTTTATAGGTACTATTCCGATGGGGAGTTTTGCACAAAAAAATGAAACCGTATGGTTTGATGGATTAGCAAGATCCTATTTCGCTAGAGACGTTATTGGAGAAACTCTAGAGCAAGATACACTATCGGCAAAAAACGCTTCCAATGGGTACAATTTAGTTGATTTAAACACGCATATTAATCCTATTGAAAATATTGAAATTTTTGCTCAACTAAGAATAAAAAATCAGTTTGGAAGTTTTTTTGGATCCGGAACTTCAATTGACGTAAGGCAACTTACTGCAAAAGGGACCATTAAAAATAAAGTTAGATTTAGCATCGGTGATATTTATTTAAAACAAAACCGATTTACCCTTTTCAACTATAACGAAGATTTATCTAGCTATGAAAACAACATGTTTAAATCTTACAGAGACATTATTCATTATGAAAATTTTTACACCCAAAATAGATGGAGACTTCAAGGCTTACAAACAGATTTTTCATTCGAATTTGACCGCTTTATAAGGACTTTAGAAGTTGACTTTTTCATTACTAGGCCAAGAGGATCAACTGCACTTTCAAATACCACCTATTCGAGCGATTTACTACTTTCGGGAGGAACCATTCTTTCTAAACTCAATAAAAAACTAACGCTTGAAGGGAACTACATTAATCTTTTTGAACTTCCTTCAAGTGGGACCACTAACATTTCCGTAAACAATCCTGTCTATCATTCCGCTCTTACTTATTTAGGAAATTCTAAAAATGCCAACTTCAAACATACTCTACAGTCTGGTTTTTCTGAAAGAAATTGGCTGCATTCAGAACTTCCAAATGGTGCTAGCGACTCAACATCCAATTCAACTGAAGGTTTATTTTTTGAATTCGAAAATGAGTACTTTAAAAACGACTCAACCCTAAAAATCACCCTTGGTTACAGATATGTTGACCCCAATTTTAGAAGTGCTGGAGCACAATCAAGAAGATTAAACTTCTTGCCTGAAAACACAAACACTATCTATCCAATGTATACCAACTCATCCTTAACACGTCCAAGATCAATTTTTGACCTTCTAACAGATGAAACACTGTATAATCAGGACATCTCAAGTAATCTAATGGTTTTTAATCCAATATATTCAAATGTATTGCCCTATGGAGATGCTACACCAAATAGAAATGGGATCTACTTAAAATCTCAATTGAGCACTAAAAGAAAAAATCTTGTTTCAATAATAAATTCAGGTTTTTTTAGAGAAGTTATTGGACAGGGAACAGCATATAGGAGAAATTTTATTTTACTAAAAGGAGCCGTAAAATTCAATCTTCATAAAATCTTTAGCTGGGAAAAACAAATGAGTTTATCCGTTTCTTCAGAAAATGAAATCACCAATCGATTAGGGGATTCCATTGAATCTTTATCCTTAAACAGCCATCAAATCAATGTTTTTTTAAGTACTGAAATTGCACGTAAACTTTTCCTTCAATTTGCCTTTAAACAATTCTATGCCAATGGAAAAGAGTTTTTAACTCAACGAGATAATTATGGAAATATCACGAATTTTGTTTTAACCAATTTCGCTCAAAAAGACCAGTTAATTTCCGCTGGAATCTCCTACATGTTAAGAGAAAATGTTTATGCCAATATTCAGTACAATTGGTGGGGAATGTCCTTTAACGACCAAGCCTATCCAAATTACAATTACAGAAGATTACTATTTATTTTATCCGTTAAATTATGAGTATTAATAAAAATATCATTCTATTTTTCTTAGCTACAATTTGCTTTTTTACTTGCACTAAAAGGGACTATGAAGGCCCATTACTCACCAATTTATATGGAGAGTTTGAGATTATAGATTCTCTGAAAATTTCAACTAAAACTCCAGATTTTTCATCCAATGAATTGGTTAAGTTTTACTGCAAACTCAACAAAGATATTCAATGGAAAATTACAATAACAGGACTAACTTCTAATAGTGTTAAAGAAATTTCAGGATTTTCAAATACTATTGATTCTAATTTAATATTCTGGAACGGCAACACATCTCAAGTACCTTTTTTCAAACAAGAGGATTGTTTGGTTGAGTTAACCTTTAACAATGAACCTGATACTCTTAGGGATAGTTTGTCAATTCTAGGTAACAAAATTTACGATGGAATTTTAGTTGCTGATTTTGAAGATGGACTTCCAATAAACTCCATTTTATTTCACCAATTTTCTATGAATATGACCTTTGATACAGCTAGTGACCAAGCGCTGGTTGGAAACACTTACTTTAAAATGGGAGGAAGAATGGGATGGAATGAATGGTTGTTAGGACAACTTGACATTCCACTTGATTTATCAAATGTAAATTCTTCTGCTGAAAATTTTTATTTAAACATCGGAATATTATCTGGAATAAATGGGGAATTTGCTTCCGATCAATTTATAAATATTTTAATTTCTGAATCTAGTTCACCTTTTAACAATGACCCATCAAATAATGGAGCAGATGTTTTTCAAGACACAATGGAGGTATANAAATATCAAATTCGACCAGTAGATTGGATTGGGTGGAATTATCTTTCTTTTAGCTACGATCAATTTGAAGTAAAAAGTATGGGGGGAAATAATTCTAGAAACCCTAGTGACATTTCTGCCATTAGAATACAATGTCAATCTTGTCCATATGCTTCTGCAAACTGTCCTGAAAACATAAATATTGACGTGAGAACTGATGTTGACTTTGTTATTTTCACTGAAAACTCTAGGCTGTTGGATCAATGATACAAAATTGCTGGAAAATAGCTTTTGCTCTTACTCTTTTGGGTTGTAACGCCATGAAAGATGTTTCACTTTATGAGCCAGTATCAANCCCAATTNCTCATCCTCTTGATAATTTTGCATATAAAGAAATCTTTACTGACTCAAAGAATAGTGGAGTTTGGGGAATGAAAACTCACCCATGTAAAGAAGTTTATTTTGATTCTATCAATAGTTTTATTGGGAAAAATCATCTTCATATTATTTGGAACGATCAACAAAAGTGTAAGTACATTGGTTTTGGATTTAAATGGGGGAACTTTAAAGGAAAAAACTTAGCTCCATTGATTGACCAATGTGCTATAGAGTTTATGGCAAGACTTGACTCTGGAGAGCTTACTAAAGTTCCCATGTTTTTCTCACTTGTTGATTATGCAGGCAAAAATTGTTTTAGTAAGATTAATATTTTAGACATAGAAGGAGGGAAAATTGACACTTCATGGACAAAAATTCTTATTCCTTTATCCACATTTAAATACCAAAATAAAGGCGTCAATATTTCCAATATTAAAGAGCTTCGGATAGAACTTCAAAAAAGCGGAAATATTCATATTGATAACATGAAAATAGTTCCTCATGTTCATGATTATAATTATCAGCAAAGCCTATTTTCAAAGACATTCAACACTTTTCCAATTTCAATTGGTAATGAAAAAAAATATTGGTGGGGGATTAATGAAAAATACTCTGACAACTTTAAATTTACCACAGCATCTACTTTTAATTCATTTGATTCTAACTCAAAATCTGATAGTACAACTATCTTACCGGAATTTGAAGTTTCGCTATCTCTTAGTATTAACTACACTAAGGATGCACAAGATTATAAATGGAACAATTTTGGATTNCCTATTAATAAATGGGAATATGCAGATTTTTCAAAGATTTACTCAACATCAGCAATTAGCTTTAAAATAAAAGCTGACATCCCACCTCCAATTCAAGTTACTTTAGTCTCATTTTCTGGAAAAACAAGAAGACTCTATAAAATTCCAGATAACAATAATTACAAAATCAATGCAGCTGGATTTTATGAATATTATATTCCCATAAAGTCTTTTACAAATTATGCTAAGTTTAACTGGGCATCATTTAAAGAAATACGCTTTAAAATTTTAGACTCCTGCGTGTTTGAAATTGGAGATTTTAGTATTGTTGAATTTAGAGGTAACCCCAAAAAACCAATCAGATGGGCTGGTATTTAAAAATTAAAGTTTTTCTACTAGGAATTTGCTTTTTATTTAGCATTTCTTTTTATGCTCAACCTTCTAAAGTTGAAATTATAGAAGATGGAAATGGCTACACCCTTTATAAAAATGGATTGCCTTTCTACATTAAAGGAGCTGGTGCAAAAAGTCATTTTCAATTACTAAAAGAATCGGGGGCTAATNCAATCCGAATTTGGAACTCAAACAATTCTGTTTACTTGGATTCTGCCCACAAATACAATATGAGTGTAGCACTTGGTTTATATGTTCGTCCAGAAAGAAATGGAATGGATTACAATGATGAATATGCAGTTAAAGGACAAATCGAACAACTTAAAACTGAAATTCTACGCCTTAAAGACCATCCCG
This sequence comes from Crocinitomicaceae bacterium, assembly GCA_002716065.1. Classification (GTDB taxonomy): domain Bacteria; phylum Bacteroidota; class Bacteroidia; order Flavobacteriales_D; family Parvicellaceae. The sequence continues at coordinate 7,402 of PAZE01000012.1, forward strand.
CTTTGCTATTATGGGGAATTGGAAATGAAGTAGACCTACGCTATTCGAATTTTAAGGTATGGCAAACTATTGAAGAAATTGCAAAATTCATCAAAGAAGTAGATCCAAATCATCCTACAATGACTGTAATTGCAGGAATTGATCCTGCTAAGCTTTTTATGATTAAAAAATACTGCCCTAGTATTGATATATTAGGGTTAAATGTTTATGGAGCAATAGAAAATGCCTCTGTAAACATTAGAAAATTTAACTGGACTAAACCATATATTGTTTCTGAATGGGGAGTAAATGGTCCATTTGAAACCAAGGCAACTTCTTGGGGAGCAAAAATGGAACCTCCCAATGGATACAAAGCCAGTCAACGACTAAGAAGGTTTACCAAGCTTATAAATACAGACAGAGAAAAATGCTTGGGCAGCTATTGTTTTCTATGGGGACAAAAGCAAGAATCAACAGCCACTTGGCACGGGATGTTTCTGAGTGATGGTAGTCCTACCGAAGCTATTGATGTAATGCACTATTGCTGGAAAGGGAATTGGCCAACAAAAAGAGCTCCGTCAATTACAGACATTCATCTTCAAAACACCAATTGGAAAAAAGAACATCACCTTTCTGCTGATACTGAAGTTACCCTTGATATTGAGTATGAAAAACACAATAACGACAGCATAGATTTAGAAATTCACCTTTACCCAGAAGCCTTTACCAATAAAATTGGAGGAGACCGACAAGAATCTCCAAAAGAAATCCCCATTAAAGGGGTTAATAAAAATGGAAAGCGTATAACCTTTTATACTCCTAAGAAAAAAGGAGCCTACAGGATTTTTGCCTATGCTAAAAACAATAACAAACAGTGCTCAGTTGCTAATATTCCCTTTTTGGTTGAATAATTATTTGAACAATTTTTGAAAACTCTATGATAATAAATCTCATGAAAAACAATCTTTTGATTAGCCTAATATTAATTTTTAGTTCTCAAAATAATTTTTTTGGTCAGACTGATATTGATCAACTTATAAGCAAAATGACAGTTGAGGAAAAAGTAGGTCAGATGACACAATTAAATCTTGGCTTTTTATCCTCAAAAGACAATCTTACATCGAAAGAAATTGACTCTAACAAAATTCAAACCGCAATAAATAACTATCATGTTGGCTCAATTTTAAATACTGCTGGGACAGCCTATAGTGTTAACAAATGGCATCAAATAATTAGCACTATTCAAGATGTGTCCATGAAGACAACACATAAAATACCTATTCTATATGGGATAGACGCCATTCATGGAGCTACATACACCAAAGAATCTACGCTGTTTCCTCATAACATTGGATTAGGAGCTTCAAGAAATAAAAATTTAGCCTATGAAATTGCTCTTGTTACGGCAAAAGAAACTAGAGCTTCTGGAATTCGTTGGAATTTTGACCCTGTTCTTGATGTGGGAAGGAATCCATTATGGCCTAGATTTTGTGAAACTTTTGGTGAAGACCCCTATTTGGTTTCACAAATGGGTGTTCAGATGATAAATGGCTATCAAAATGATACTTTAACAAGCATAACTGCTGTTTCCTCTTGTATGAAACACTTTCTTGGTTATTCAGTCCCTAAAAGTGGCAAAGACAGAACCGAAGCATATATTTCAGACCTCTCACTTTGGCAAAAACATATTCCTTCATTTAAAGCTGCCATTGACGCTGGCGCTTCAACAATTATGATTAATTCTTCTATGATTAACGATGTTCCTGTTCATAGCAGCTATGAGCTTCTAACTGAATTATTAAGAAAGAAATTAGGATTTAAAGGACTGATAGTTACCGATTGGGAGGACATTATTCGACTGCATAAAAGACATAAAATTGCAGAAACCCCCAAACAAGCTGTTAAAATTGCTATTAACGCTGGAATTGACATGAGTATGGTCCCCAACAGCTATTCATTTTGTGAGCATTTAGTCTCACTAGTTAAATCAGGTGAAATTTCTGAAAATAGAATAAATGAATCCGTTAAAAGAATTCTACAACTAAAACTTGAATTAGGACTTTTTGACAACCCATATCCAGAAAAAGAGGCACTAGATAACTTTGGCAAGCCTGAATATCGAATGCTTGCACTAAAAGCAGCAAGAGAATCTATAGTTTTATTAAAGAACAATTCCAATACACTTCCTTTGTCAAAGGATAAAAAATATCTTGTACTTGGTCCAGGAGCCAATTGTTTAAGTGCCCTTAATGGCTGTTGGTCCTATTCATGGCAAGGAGATAAAGAAGATAAATACCCTNAAGATTATCAAACTATTCTAGAGGAATTACACAATCGATTTTNAAAAGATCAAATTTTCTCAACAGTAAAAAGGGATTATTACCACAATGATAATTTTAAAATTTCTTTTACCGCTAAAGAACTAGATGAAATTGATTGTGTTTTACTTTTTCTTGGAGAAAATGCTTATGCTGAATCCCCAGGAAATATTGATGATTTAACCTTAGAAAAAGAGCAATTGGAACTGGCTAAAAAAGCCATCTCTTTAGGTAAAAAAATAATTCTTGTGCTCCTAGAAGGAAGACCTCGTATAATCAATGAAATCTCTTCTAATATGGATGCGATATTAATGGGGTTTCTTCCTGGAAGTATGGGGGCAGAAGCAATTGTTGATGTACTTTTTGGAGATTACAATCCTTCTGGAATTCTTCCTTTTACATATCCTGCAAAAACAGGAGATTTGATTACTTATGACCATAAATTTCTATCGGAAATGATTCAGACTGCTCCAAACAAAAAAAAATATGGGGGACATCATCCTGAATTCGAATTTGGCCATGGATTGAGCTACACCAATTTTAGTTTTTCACCTATTAAAATAGATAAAGACACCATTATTGGAAATGACAGCATAAAGGTAAGTCTTACAATAACCAATTCTGGTAAGATTGCTAGTAACAAATGCATTGATGTTTTTATAAAAGATGAATATGCAGGTTTAGCTCCCGATGTTAAAAACCTGAAATATTTCACTAAAGTATATTTAGCGCCTAATCAAAAAAAAGAAATTGTCTTTTATATTGACAAAAACGACCTATTTTATTACGATAAAAATGGAAATAAAATTTTTGAAGATGGTGATTTTACGCTATTTATTGAAAATCAATCTAAACGCTTTTACTTTTACAATATTCCTTAAAATCATTTTAAATGAAGCATTTTATTAAATACTTAGTTTTATTGTTTATTATTTGTTCAGCGTGCTCAAGTTCTAATGAACATATCCAATCAGCCAAAGAAGGTCAAAAGGATTCAAAGCCACTTAACATTGTATATATAATGGCCGATGACCATGCTTATCAAGCAATTAGCGCATATGGATCTGAAATAAGTAAACTAGCTCCAACTCCTAATATCGATAGAATAGCTGATCAAGGAGCCAGAATGGATGCTGTTTTTTGTACCAATTCCATTTGTGGGCCAAGCAGATCATCTATATTAACAGGTACTTTTTCTCACGTAAATGGTTTTTACAAGAATGTTGATGGTGGAGATTTTAACGGCCAGCAGCTAACCTTTCCTAAAGTATTTCAGAAAAATGGATATCAAACTGCTGTCATTGGAAAATGGCACTTAGGAACTACACCCACGGGATTCGACTATTCAAAAGTTTTAATTAACTGGGGAGGTCAGGGGACCTATTACTATCCAGAGTTTTGTATCAATGGAACAGATACAGTAATAGAAAAATACAGACACTCTACAAAAGTAATTGAAGACGACTGTATAGACTGGCTAAACAAAAGAGACACTACAAAACCTTTTATGCTGCTGTATCAATTTAAAGCCCCACATAGAGATTGGAGACCAGATTCAATTTATCACCAACTTTTTGAAGATTTTGATTTTCCAGAACCTGAATCTTTTAACGATGATTATTCTAATCGACTTGCTGCGAGTGAAAACATGATGGAAATTGAAAACCATCTAAATAGAAGAGATTTAAAGCAAGTTCCACCACCTGGACTTTCAAGAAGAGATTCCATGCGTTGGTTAGCATACGGGAATGAGGGTCAATTCTGGAGTCCTAACGATACTCTAAAAGGAGAAGAATTAAAAAAATGGAAATATCAGGTTTATATTAAAGATTACTTAAGGTGTATTGCTGGTGTTGACCGAGCTGTTGGAAGAGTACTGGATTATCTTGATGTAAATGGATTAACTGAAAACACACTAATTGTTTACACTTCAGACCAAGGTTTTTACCTTGGTGAGCATGGATGGTTTGATAAACGATGGATGTACGAAGAGTCTTTTAAAATGCCTTTTTTAATAAAGTCTCCAAAACATATTGCTTCAGGCACAACTTCAGATGAGTTGATTATGAATATTGATTTTGCCCCTACTTTATTAGATTTTGCTGGGTTACCAATTCCAGAACAAATGCAAGGAAAAAGTTTCAAGACTGTTTTTAATGAAAAAAATAATACACATAGAGATGCTGTCTATTATCATTATTATGAATATCCAATATGGCACAAAGTGCAGCCTCATTACGGAATTCGAACAGATAAATACAAATTAATTCACTTTTACTATTCAATGGACAATTGGGAGTTGTATGATCTTGAAAATGACCCGAATGAAATGAATAACATTTATGCTAATTCACCAAAAGAGTTAATTGATGACTTAAAACAACAATTGCTTTCGCTTCAAAAAGAGTATAAAGATGACATATCTATTAAGGAAATGAAAATAATGACAGACACAGTAATAAAAAGAGTTTACAACGAACCAAGAAAAGAATTAAAATAATTTCATTAGTCTTCTATTTTAATATGCTAAAAATGAAACCTATTTTCAATGAAAACGTTCGTTAAATGATATGTTTTAATAAACTAGATAGCCTTATTATCTTTAATAACTCAAACGGTATATAATTTGATGTCTTTTGAATCCATAAAAACTTCTTTCAAATTAATCAGCTTATATCTATTGTTCTCTTTTTTAGGTCTTTATTTTATTACTCCGTCTGTAACCACACCAAATTCATTCTACTCAATTATAGATATCAGTTTTGAAATTGAAACTGAAACCAATTCTGAAGAAACTAAAAAATTAAACGATTTAGAAGATCTTTTTTGTAAAAACTACAACAGCACAATAGGATTGAACAGCTATACAATAAGTAGCCTTTTATTTAACGCCTTTTTACCTCAAAAACCAATTCTAAAAATTCCTATTCCGCCTCCTGAATTAGGTTAATTAAAAAGTATTTAAATACACTATTTAATTAACTAATTATTAAAAATCATGAAAAAATCAATTTTATTTATAGGATTAATTTCCTTTATAATAACCTCTTGTGCGGTAGTCCGACCTGGGGAAGTGGGAGTTAAACAAAGATTCGGAAAATTAAAAGGCTCTCCAAAAACACAAGGCGTAGTTCTTTTGAACCCTTTTACCACTATTCTAGTTAAAATACCTACTAGAACTGTCAACAAAGAAGTAACCCTTAATCTGCCTTCAAAAGAAGGATTAAATGTAGCTGCAAAAATCTCGATTTTGTATCATGTAAAGCAAGAAAATGCCATGAACATAATAAATGAGGTAGGCAGGAATTACGAGAAGGTGTTAATTCTAAGTACATTTCGTTCTGCCTCAGCTGATGTTTGTGCTCGTTTCTATGCAAAAGACATGCATTCTGGAAAACGTGCTGAAATTGAAGAGGCAATAAAGCTGCAAATGGCCGAAATTTTAAAAGGTAGAGGCTTTGTTATTGAGTCTGTTCTTTTAAAAAGCATTACCCTTCCTTCTGGACTTTACGCTGCAATTGAAGCCAAACTTCGTTCTGAGCAACAAGCCCAGCAGATGGAGTTCGTTCTTCAAAGAGAAAGAAAAGAAGCGGAAAGAAAACGAATAGAAGCTGAAGGTATAAGAGATGCTCAAAAAATAATCAAAGAAGGAATCACCGAAAGTAATATAGAATGGAGAAGCTTAGAAGTTTTAAAAGAGATTTCTTCATCTCCAAATGCTAAATTAATTATTACGGATGGCAAAACACCTTTTTTAATTAATGGTGAAGAGTAGCTTTTAATTAAATATAATTACCAAAAAAGCCCTGTGAATTAAAATTACAGGGCTTTTTATCTACCCGAAATAATTATATTGTCGAATAAACTCAATTAGTTATTATCCGAAAACAAGAGCATTTTTCCAACTCTCAGAGTTTAGTATATAAGAGAAAACACAGCCACAAAAAAAGAAAACCGCTAACAAATTGAATAACAATTAATTAACGGCTTACCTTTTTCCTTTTTTGTACCCCAAGAGTTCGTTTTTTCGAATAGAATTATAATTGACTTTTTCAAAAAAGAAGTTGAACTTATTTAAGTTTAAAAACAAATCCTCCTCTAAGCAAACCACCACCACCAACACCAGCTTCTAGGTTTAAACCTATATGTTTTGTAAAAGAAATAATTGCACCTGTTGACAACCTTAAAGTTATTGGGATTTCTCCTCCCCACTCTGACCAACTCCTGTCAGGTTGGGTTGAAGTGAAATAAAACTTTTTGTAGGTGTATCCAGCTACAAATGAAAAATATTGTGTGATTTTTTTCCTTTTAAATGGAATAACATCAATTCTTGGAGCTATTCTCAAGTTACTAACTCCAGCCTGATGATTATATCTTGGCTTTACTCCATTTTGAGCAACACCAAGAGTATACCACCCAATACATACATCAGAATAATTAACATCAATACCTATACCAATATATGGCGTAAATAAATATGAAAAAGTCCCGCCAAATCCATAGTTAGTAACTCTATCCGCTCCGGGACCTTCAGCATTTGAAATTTCTAGTAAAAATATATTTAAATCAAAAGCCCTAGTATAAGCGGTAATGAAAATTGATTCTTTAGAAAGTTCAATTATATTTCCATAAGAAAGATTCTCCTTGTTAATACTAGGGATAGTATCTCCCTGGGCTATTAAAATTGGACTATTTAAAAATTGAATTATTAATAAAAAAGTGAAAATATTCCTCATAATTGATATTAAACTTATGAAAAATAAATTTAATTATAACATAGGTTCATGATTCTATTTTAAACAAAAACGGGAGACAACCTTTCGATTATCTCCCGGCTTGTACCCGAGGCGGGNCTTGAACCCGCACGAACAAATGTTCACAAGATTTTAAGTCTTGCGTGTCTACCAATTCCNCCACTCGGGCAACAATCCACCCTATTGCTAGGATGGATGTTCACAAATGTTCCCGAAGGAACGTGTGGTTTGGCTGAGCGAAAGACGAGATTCGAACTCGCGACCCCGACCTTGGCAAGGTCGTGCTCTACCAACTGAGCTACTTTCGCTTATAAAAAGAACAATTTTGGGGGGCAAAAATAACTAAAAATAATAGACAGCAAAAAAAGAAATGCAATTTATCCCCCAACTAATTTTTTTATTTCATTAAGTTTCATTAGTGCCTCAATAGGCGTAAGGGTATCTATATCAATTTTTGTAATTTCTGTTTTAATCTGACTTAACACAGGATCATCCAATTGAAAGAAACTTAACTGCAGCTCAGAATCATCCGCTTTAATGGCTTTTTTAGTTGACTCAGAGGAGTGAGCCTGCTCAAGTTGTAAAAGCATTTGCTGAGCTCTATTTAAAATGTCTTTAGGCATTCCCGCTACCTTAGCTACATGAATACCAAAACTGTGCTCGCTTCCCCCTTCTTTTAATTTTCTTAAAAAAACAATTTTCTTATTAATTTCTTGAACAGAGACATTNAAATTTTTAATTCTTGGAAACTGAAGAGTCATATCATTTAGCTCATGATAATGGGTTGCAAAAAGAGTTTTGGCTTTTATTTTGGGTAGCTCATGAACGTATTCAGCAATGGCCCAAGCAATAGAAATTCCATCATAAGTACTTGTTCCTCTTCCAATTTCATCTAGTAAGATCAAGCTTCTAGAAGAAATGTTATTTAAAATAGAGGCTGTTTCATTCATCTCTACCATAAAAGTAGATTCTCCAGAAGAGATGTTATCACTTGCTCCAACCCTTGTAAAGACCTTATCGGTAAGTCCAAGCTGAGCACTTTTTGCCGGAACATAGCACCCCATCTGAGCCATAATAACAATTAAGGCAGTTTGCCTAAGTAAGGCAGATTTACCACTCATATTTGGGCCAGTAATCATCATAATTTGCTGATGATCTGAATTCAGTAACACATCATTGGGAATGTATTCTTCACCCAATGGTAAATGCTGCTCAATAACAGGGTGTCTACCTTGTTTTATACTTATTTCAAAAGAGTCATTTATCTCTGGTCTAGAATAATTGTTGGCAACTGCAATTTTAGCAAATGACAACAAGCAATCTAGCTTTCCAACAAGCTGCGCATTTTGCTGAATTTGCTGTATGGAATTTGAAATAGAAAACACCAATTCGTTAAATAGCTGATGCTCTATTTCTAAAATCTTTTGCTCGGCACCAAGAATTTTATGCTCATATTCTTTTAGCTCTTCAGTAATGTACCTTTCTGCAGAGGTTAGGGTTTGTTTTCTAATCCACTCTTGTGGTACTTTATCTTTATGGGTGTTTCTAACCTCAATGTAATATCCAAATACGTTGTTGTAGGCAATTTTCAAGCTTGGAATTCCGGTCTTTTCAATTTCTCTGGCCTGCATTTCTATCAAAAAACCTTTCCCCTGCTTTGAAATACTTCTAAGTTCATCTAACTCATTAGAGACACCAGGGAGAATTGTTTCTCCTTTACCAACAACTGCAGGAGCGGATTCATGTAATGTAATCGACAATTCTTCAATTGCTTGTTTGCAATCATTAATGTGTTGAGATATGGTATTTAACTGAGCTGAATCTGCCTGTTTACAGTAGTGTTTTACTGGCTGTATAGCTTTAAGTGAAAAATGCAATTGAGAGAGCTCTCTTGGAGATATTTTAAGTGCTGCCAGTCTGGAAACCATACGCTCTAAATCTCCAATTTGGGAAAGCATTGTTCCTACTTCATCAACAGATGAATAATTGTGTACAAAATGGTTAACCACATTTAATCTTTGCTCAATAGGATCTTTTTCTTTTAAAGGCAGCAGCAACCACCTTTTTAACATTCTAGCTCCCATTGCGGTAGCTGTTTTATCCAAAATACTAATCAGTGATATTCCTCCTTCACTTGTAGAGTTTATCAGTTCCAAGTTTCGGATGGTAAACTTGTCCAACCAGACAAAATGCTCCTGTTCTATTCGTTGAATAGAAGAAATATGTTGGTTTTTGTTGTGTTCTGTGGTGCTTAAGTAATGAATTGCAACACCTGCAGCAACAACAGCGAGTGGAATTTGATCTATTCCGAATCCTTTAAGAGATTTTACACCAAAATGAGTCAGCAGTGTTTCTTGGCTGAAATCATCAGTAAACACCCAATCATCCAATCTATAGGTATAGAACTTAGAACCAAAATTTTGCTGAAATTCCTTGTCTCTATTTCGTTGATATAATATTTCACTTGGCTGAAATCCTTGAATTAGTTTTTCTATGTATTCAATATTTCCTTGAGCAACCAAAAACTCACCGGTGCTTACATCTAAAAAGGCAACTCCTGCAGTTGTTTTTTCAAAATGAACAGCTGCTAAAAAATTATTATTCTTGTGTTCCAGCACCTTATCGTTTAAAGCAACACCAGGTGTTACCAGCTCAGTAACGCCCCTTTTTACAATTTTTTTGGTTTTACTTGCTTCTTCCAATTGATCACAGACAGCTACTCGCTGTCCTGCAAGCACAAGCTTAGGTAAATAGGTATCTAATGAGTGATGAGGAAATCCTGCTAGCTCAATCTTTGAGGAGCCGTTATTTCTAGAAGTAAGTACAATTCCTAGAATATTAGATGCAGTAACGGCATCCTGACCAAATGTTTCGTAAAAATCACCTACTCTGAAAAGGAGCATAGCATCTGGATACTTAGCCTTAATCTGGTTGTATTGCCCCATTAAGGGGGTTTGCTTTGTTTGTTTTACTTTTGCCAAGGATTTACTTCGATTTATAAACGAATGTAAAAATTACACATCTATTTTAACAAAACAGCGATAATTATTTTCATCATTTATGAATAAAAAACTAAAACTTGAGGAGTTAAATCGACTTTCAATAGAAGATTATAAAAAATTAAATAAGCATCGAATTGTTGTTGTTTTAGATAATATTAGAAGTTTACACAACGTTGGATCATTCTTTAGAACTTGCGATGCCTTTGCGGTAGAAAAAATTATTCTTAGTGGGATTACTGCGTGTCCTCCTCACAAAGAAATTCAAAAAACTGCTCTTGGAGCAACTGATAGTGTTGATTGGAAATATGAGAAAGATTGCACTAGCTCAATTGAAAAATACAGAGAATTGGGCTATAAAATTTTCGCTGTTGAGCAAACCAATAAATCCAAAGTTTTAAGCTCAATTGAATACACAAATGAACCTATTGTTTTAATCTTTGGCAATGAAGTTCAAGGGGTGAATCAGCAGATAATTAATTGTTGTGATGAAAGTATAGAAATTCCACAATTTGGAACGAAACATTCTTTTAATGTATCCGTATCATGTGGTATTGTTTTATGGGCANTAATTAATCAGATAACCTAAGTTTTTANTTGNCTTNAAANATTATTAACAGGNTTACGTTAAATTTNCCTATATTTGTTAGTTCAAGACTACAGAAAATGAAAAAGTCGTTTAACATATTTCTAGTTATAGCCATATTGTTTGGCCCTATATTTGTGATCTCCCAAGGTTATTACAACAGATACGATTACCGAAGAAAAAGACACGAATTTACCTTAGGTGGTGGAGCGTCTAACTTTTTAGGTGAGCTAGGAGGTAGAGATATGGTTGGATCTGGTTTCATCTATGACCTTGAATTTAAAGAAACTAGTTATGTAGGTGAATTTAGCTACTCCTATTATGCGTTAAGTAAATTCTCAATCAGAACCAACTTAGCTGTTGGTAAAGTCTCTGGAAATGACAATCTTACTAATGAATATTTCAGAAATAATCGAAATTTAAATTTCGAATCAATGATTATTGAAGGGGCATTGCTTTTTCAGGTTCACTTAATTAAAGAAAGAACGGGAAATCGATATAATTTACGCTCACCTGCTGGAAGATATTTGGGAATGAAAAACCCTATAGGTATTGGTCTATACGCATTTTCTGGAATTGGAGGTTTTTATTATGATCCCGTAGGGCAAAGTCCTGATGGCATCAAATATAAGCTGAAACCTTTAAAAACTGAAGGACAGGGGCTTCCTGGTGGCGCTGAAGCTTATTCTGGAATAAGTGCTTGTATTCCTGTTGGTTTTGGCTTAAGAAAAGCTTTTAACGGAAATGGTGGAATCAAGCTAGAGGCGAGCTATCGATTTACATTTACTGATTACATTGATGATGTTAGTACGGTGTACTATAACAATGATGCTCTAGCTAATTTAGTTAGCCCAACAGCTGCTCAAATGGCCGACCCAAGTTTAGGAGCGACAATACCTTGGAATAATTCTTTGACACTTACAGAACCAGGTTATCAAAGAGGTGATGATTCTAATAATGACGGATATATGTTTGTAACACTCTCCGCATACCGACAGTTAAACAATGCATCTAGAGGATACAGAACTATAAGAGTTAATCAAAGAAGAAGAATCAAAGCTTCTTTCTAGTTCAATTTACTTTTTCAGACTTTTTATTTCTACACAAATTTTGTAGTAATACCCAGCCTTATTTTTAGTATATTCGCAATAAATGAAAATTTTATTAAAGCATATTATTTTTGAAATTAAAGTCCTTATTAAAAGGAATCCTGAGTGATTTTTTCTTTTTGTACATCGTTCGTCTGTACAAGTTCACTCTACTTAACTTTTAATTTCTTAAATTTATAATTATGCCGAGATATCATAAACTGGGAAGAATCCCTCACAAAAGACATACTATATTCAAAAAAGAAAATGGCTCGCTTCATTACGAGCAGCTCTTTGGAACCATCGGTTTTGATGGAATGTCATCCTTACTATACCATTTACATCCACCAACAATGGTGAATGAGATTCACGGATCTATTAAAGTTGCACCTGAAGTTTTAATAGATAAAAACATGCAAATGCGTGCGTTTAAAGGTTTTGATTTAAAACCTGAAACAGATTTTTTAAATGCAAGAAAACCCATTCTCACCAACTCAGACGTTACTTTGTGGCTATCTGCACCTACAGAATCTATGGACGATTACTTTTACAAAAATGTAGATGCCGATGAGGTTATCTTTATTCACAAAGGAGAAGGAGTACTAAAAACACAGCTTGGTAACATTGATTTTGGTTATGGTGATTACTTAGTTATCCCTAGAGGGATGATTTACCAAATAAATTTCTCTTCCAAAGAAAATAAACATCTTTTAATTGAATCTAGACATCCCATTTATACACCTAAACGGTACCGAAATTGGTTTGGTCAATTATTAGAACATTCTCCATTTTGTGAGCGTGATTTAAGAGTCCCGGAAAAATTAGAAACATTTGATCAGAAAGGATCTTTTATAGTTAAAATTAAAAAAGAAGGTGTTCTTTACGATTATGAATATGCCAGCCACCCTTTTGATGTAGTTGGTTGGGATGGATACAATTATCCTTATGCATTTTCAATTCATGATTTTGAACCCATTACTGGTAGAGTTCATCAACCACCACCTGTTCATCAAACCTTCGAGACACCTGCTTTTGTAATATGCTCTTTCTGCCCTAGATTATACGATTACCATCCAGAATCCATTCCTGCTCCATATAATCATAGCAATATTGATTCTGACGAAGTATTGTATTATGTAGATGGTGATTTTATGAGCAGAAACGATATCGAAATTGGACAGATTACCCTGCATCCTGCAGGTATCCCTCATGGACCACATCCAGGGGCTTACGAAAGAAGTATTGGGAAAAAAGAAACCCTAGAGCTTGCTGTTATGGTAGACACATTTAAACCTCTCAAAATTACCAAGCAAGCATTGAATATTGAAGTGAAAAATTATTACAAATCTTGGATTCATTAAATCCATAAAAAAAGTAATTATGAAAGAAGTTAAAAATATTGATTACGGGTTAGAAAAAATCTTTAAAGGCGCACAAGATTTTTTACCTTTATTAGGAACAGATTATGTTGAATTTTATGTAGGAAATGCCAAGCAAGCAGCCCATTTTTACAAAACTGCTTTTGGATTTCAATCCTTTGCCTATAAAGGACTTGAAACTGGAAGTAAAGATGCTGTTTCTTACGTACTTAAACAAGATAAAATAAGGTTGGTGTTAACTACTCCACTAAATTCTAAATCAATCATAAATGATCATATTGTAAAACATGGTGATGGTGTTAAGGTAGTTGCACTTTGGGTTGATGATGCTAGAAAAGCATATAAAGAAACCACAACTAGAGGAGCAAAATCGTATATGGAACCGACTGTGGAATCCGATGAAAATGGAGAGGTGGTAAGAGCTGGCATCTACACCTATGGAGAAACCGTTCATATGTTTGTTGAACGAAAAAACTACACTGGAACTTTTCTTCCAGGATTTAAAAAATGGGAATCTGATTACAACCCCGAAGCTGTTGGGTTAAAGTACATTGATCACATGGTAGGTAATGTTGGTTGGGGACAGATGAACAAATGGGTAAAATGGTATGAAGACGTTATGGGATTTGAAAACTTTTTGTCTTTCGATGACTCCCAAATACACACTGAATACTCAGCCTTAATGAGCAAGGTAATGAGTAATGGAAACGGCAGAATCAAATTTCCAATTAACGAACCTGCAGAAGGAATGAAAAGATCACAAATTGAAGAATATCTTGATTTTTATGAAGGTTCAGGTGTTCAGCATGTTGCCGTTGCAACTAATGATATTATAAGCACAGTTACACAAATGAGAAAAAGAGGAGTCGAATTTTTAAGCACTCCTCCTGATGAATACTACAAAGCAGTCCCTATTCGATTGGAAGAACACAATCATGAACTTCGTGAAGATATTGAAAAGCTCAAAAGTCTTGGAATCATGATAGATGCTGATGAAGAAGGCTATTTGTTACAAATTTTTACCAAGCCTGTTGAAGACCGGCCAACTCTATTTTTCGAGATAATTCAACGAATGGGAGCGCGTGGATTTGGAGCTGGTAATTTTAAGGCTCTTTTTGAATCTATTGAAAGAGAGCAACAAAAAAGAGGAACACTGTAATGGATCAACTAATTCAAGACATCATTGCCAAACTTGAAGCTGAGGGCCAAAATCCTAAAACACATTTTGAAGGAATGCTCTTTAGCAAACCCATGAATTACTGGGATTACATTCAAACAGAAGCATTACTGAATCTTCAAACCCAAAGAACCAATCTTCCAGATGAGCTTATATTTATAATGTATCATCAGATTAATGAGCTACTTTTTAAAATGATTCTTTGGGAAATTGAGCAGGTAGCATTTAACAAAAACCTAAAAGCTAATTTTTTCAGCTCAAGACTAGACAGAATAAGTAGGTATTTCGATTTACTCTCTGGTTCATTTAAAATAATGGGAGACGGTATGGAGGTGGCTCAATACATGAAATTTAGAAACACCCTAGCTCCAGCAAGTGGTTTTCAAAGTGCTCAATATAGAATGATTGAATTTGGGAGTACTGAACTTATCAACCTTATCGATTTTCGTTTTAGATCCTCCATAAATCGCAACACTCCTTTCAAGCATGCCTTTGAGCATCTATATTGGCAAGCAGCAGGAAAAAACCATGAAACAGGTGAAAAGTCCACGCTAATCAATCTATTTGAAGAAAAATACATGGATACATTTATCCGATTCATGAAAGATTACAACACCAAAAATCTATGGACTACCTATAAAAATCTTCCAGATACCGAAAAAAATAATCTCAATTTAGTGAATTCAATGCGCCATTATGACCATACGGTAAATGTACTTTGGGTAATGGAACATTTTAATGCAGCAGCTAAATATTTAGAAAGTGGAAAGAAATCTGCAGAAGCAACTGGAGGTAGTGATTGGAAAAAATACATGCACCCTAAATACCAGAAAAGAGTGTTCTTTCCGGAGCTTTGGACCGAAGAGGAGCTAAAAACTTGGGGTGAACAAAATCTTGAAAATCACAAAATACTCACTAAATTAGAGGGCATTTTAATCTAAAAGTTATGGAAGACGCTAAGAAACTTGAAGAATTTCAAGCCAAAATTGATGCTGATATAAAAATTGAACCTAAAGATTGGATGCCTGAAAAATATAGGCAAAATCTAGTACGTCAAATCTCTCAGCACGCACATTCTGAAATTATTGGTATGCAACCTGAAGGCAATTGGCTTACCAGAGCTCCAAGCTTAAGAAGTAAAAAAATTCTGATGGCTAAAATACAGGATGAAGCTGGTCATGGACTTTATTTGTATTGTGCTGCTGAAACCTTGGGTGTTTCAAGAGAACAATTTCTTAAGTGGCTCCATGAAGGTGCTGCTAAATACTCAAGTGTCTTCAACTACCCAACCCTTACTTGGGCAGATATTGGTGCAATTGGCTGGCTAGTAGATGGTGCTGCTATTGTTAATCAAGTATCTCTTCAAGGAACTTCCTACGGACCTTATTCAAGAGCAATGGTAAAAATCTGTAAAGAAGAGAGCTTTCATCAACGACAAGGTTATGAAATTATAGCTGATCTTTCCAAAGGCACCGAAGAACAAAAACAAATGGCTCAGGAT
This sequence comes from Crocinitomicaceae bacterium, assembly GCA_002716065.1. Taxonomy (GTDB): domain Bacteria; phylum Bacteroidota; class Bacteroidia; order Flavobacteriales_D; family Parvicellaceae. The sequence goes on from PAZE01000012.1 coordinate 23,183, forward strand.
GCCCTAAACAGGTGGTGGTGGCCTTCTATTATGATGTTTGGTCCTCATGATGGAGATAGTGCGCACTCTAACCAATCGTTAAAATGGAAAATTAAAAGAGAATCAAACGATGAATTAAGACAACGATATGTTGATAAAACCATTCATCAAGGTGAAATTTTAGGACTAACATTCCCTGATGAAAACCTCAAGTTGAATGAGCAAACAGGGCATTACGACATTAGTCCTATAGATTGGGATGAATTTTGGAATGTAGTAAAAGGAAATGGACCAGGAAATAGAATTCGTTTAGCTCATCACATAAAAGCCCACGATGATGGTGCTTGGGTAAGAGAAGCTGCTATTGCATACAGAAATAAAATGAACGCTAAATCAAAAATCGCATAACTAATGAGTGAAGATAATCAGGGAGATTTATGGGAAGTATTTATTCAACCAAAGCCTGGAAGACCACACAAGCATGCTGGAAGTTTACACGCTTATGATAAAGAAATGGCTATGAAATCCGCAAGAGACTTGTACACAAGAAGACAAGAAGGAGTTGGAATTTGGATTGTTAAAGCTGAGGAAATTATTTCCAGCCAACCTGATGATTCGGAATCTTTTTTTGATCCTGCTAACGATAAAATTTACAGACATCCTACATTTTACAAACTTCCTGAAGGAGCCAAACATATTTAAGCATGAATACTAATTTATATACCTATTGCTTAAGGCTTGCAGATAATGGTTTAATTTTAAGCCACAGAATAGCTGAATATTGTAGTGCAGGTCCACAGCTAGAAGAAGATTTAGCTATCACTAATGTTGGATTGGACTTACTTGGTCAAGCGGAAAGCTTTTTGAAATATGCAGCTGAAATTAAAGGTGGAGGAATTACTGAAGATGATCTTGCTTACAAAAGAAAGGAAAAAGACTTCCTTTGTGTTCACTTAACAGAAATTCCAAATTTTGATTACGCCTATATTATGGCTCGTCAATTTTTAATGGATGCTTTTAATTTTTATCTATACAGCAAACTTGTAAATAGTAAAGATGATATTATTGCCGGCATATCTGCAAAAGCAATTAAAGAAGTAACCTATCACTTAAGTAGAAGTTCTGATTGGATTGTAAGGCTAGGACAGGGAACTCAGGAAAGTCACCAAAGAATTCAAACTGCATTTGATGAACTTTGGATGTTTACCGATGAACTCTTTGAAAGTGATGAAATTGAAAAATCTTTAGAAAAAGAAGGTATAGGCGTTGATTCATCAACGTTAAAAAAGGATTGGCAAATGAAAATCAATGAAGTCTTTTCTCTTGCTGGAATCAATGTTCCTAAAATTGAAAAGCACAGCCTTCAATACGGTAAATTTGGCCTTCACACAGAGTATTTAGGGTACCTACTTGCAGAAATGCAGCACATCCCTTTATTGTATCCAGATGCAAAATGGTAATTACCCTTTATCTTTTAGAATTTGTTTTAGTTTAAGATACCTCATAAAGATGCCCATACTTGCCAAAGAGCATACTATTAATCCTGTTAAACCATCTAAAAAACCCAACCTTAAAATATAATCTCTAAAAAAACGAAAAGCGGGTTTAAATACAAAATGAAAAATTGTTGGCCGCTGTCCTCTATTAAAATGATCTGTTGCACTCCAAGATGAGTACCTATCCCACTTTTCAAGATAATGAGCAATGTTTTTAAACGTGAAATGTTCTAATTTCCCTTTCAAATATCCTACATCCCCATCACAAATAATTTCAGAATGAACATGTTTTTCTTGATACCTACATTTATCTCTTTTAAATAGGCGAATAACCTTATCTCCTTGCCAACCAGAAAAACGAACTTTTGTACCCATGAAGTAATTACTTCTTCTAATCCAATAGGCATCTTTTAAATCCGTATTAGCTAAAAGCTGATTAATCTCTAACTTTAGTTTATCAGTTACTCTTTCATCAGCGTCAAGAAGAAATATCCAAGAATGTGTGGCCTGAGGGATAATCCAATTTTTTTGAGAAGCAGAATTCTCGTATTCTCTTTGAAGTAATCGAACACCTTTTTGTTTGGCAATTTCTACAGTCTTGTCTGTACTAAAGGAATCTACAACTATTACTTCATCGGCCCAAGCAACAGCATCTATTGCAGCTGAAATATTATGCTGCTCATTATAGGTAGGAATAATAGCTGTTATCTTTTCCATTAAGATCAATTATCTTGTTGAGCAAAGGTATCATTTTATACTTTTGTGAAGAAAATAAAAGTCAAACTAAAATGAGGTATAACCTAAGTGAAATTATTGAACTAATTAAAAACAGAAGAACAATATATCCTGAAAACTACACTACTAGAGTGGTTCAAAGAGATATTATTGAAAAACTGCTCACTAGTGCAATTTGGGCGCCTACACATGGAAAAACACAACCTTGGAGGTTTAAAGTTTTTCAAGATAATGGTAGACTTGAGCTAAGTGATCATTTAGCAGCAGCCTATAAAGAAAACTTTAAGGGAGAAGATTTTAATGAAATTAAATTCAAAAAATTAAAAAACAGACCTCTTTTAAGCACAGCAATTATTGGTGTATTCATGCATAGAGATGAAAATGAAAAAATACCAGAAATAGAAGAAATAGAAGCTGTGGCATGTGCAGTACAAAATATACTTCTTACTGCTACAGCATATGGAATAGGTTCTTTTTGGTCTACGCCAAAAGTATTAGGTTCAAAATACTTGAATTCTTATTTTAAACTTGGAGAAAAAGACAAGTGTTTGGGACTAATCTACTTAGGTTACACAAAAGAAAAATGGCCCAATGGGCAAAGAAAACCTATTGAGTATGTAACTCAATGGATAAACTAAAACTATGGGACTAGATGACATGAATGAAGGCTTTTTACAGGTCACTAACCATAAAGAGCATCCCACAAATAAAGCTTATAAAATTTTTTTCTTTTACTCCAAACAGGAAAGTGACCATTTCGCTAATCTATTAACCGAAAATTCTATTTTTTTTGAGCAAGGAAAAGATCAAACTAAAAAAGGGGACATCTATTTATTTGGAATACGAAAAACAGATCTTAAAAAAGTGGGCAAACTAAACTACACTACGCTTGGGAAATATAGAAAACCTTTATTTATCAACAAAAAACTTCAGTATTTTATCCTGGGATTAGGCGGTTTAATTCTTTTAATCACCTTGATGTCGTACCTTTTAAATAAATAACATTTGTTTTAAAAATTCGTTTACCAACTATGCATTTCAAAAAAGATAAAATCAATAAGACCATTATTGCAAAAACAATACTTGCCTTATTTTTTATTTTTTCTTATTGTGCAAATTTCCACGGTCAACAAGGTGTTACCACAATTGGCTTGCAAGTAAAACCAATTATTCCTATCAACTATTTTGGAGCTGGGCCAATCGATTTAATAGTAACAGATACAGCAAACATAAATGTTTCGTCTAAGCTGGGATACTCTTTCGGAATGGTAATTAGACAAGGTATTACCAAATCTATTTCTATTGAAACTGGAATAAATTATACAAGAAGAAATTTTAAGCTCTCAGGCTCTTCTGTTTTTGAAAATTCAAGTGATGTTGGAGATTTTGGATTTGTAAGCTATGAAATACCCATTCAAAGCTTAATATACATTCGATTAGATGAAAAATTATACATGAATGCATCTATTGGAATAGGAATAAATTTTTATGCTTCAGATGTTGCAAGTAAGGGAGAAAACTTTTTTATTGATCATTATTCTGAAAGGGCCTATTGGATTAACCTCTCTTTTCTATCCAATTTGGGCTTAGAATACAGGACAAAAGAAAATGGCTATTTTTATTTGGGAGCATCTTTAAACACTCCTTTTTGGCCCATTGCACTAACAAGTTTAAAATACTATTATCAAGCCAACAACAACGTTAGATTTAACCCCGTATACCTAAACGGAAATTACCTAACGGTAGATTTTCGCTATTTTCTACCCCAAAATGAAAAGAAAAAAAGTAATTAAAGCTTCTTAGCAACCTCAACCTCCTGAAAAGCTTCAACCACATCACCCACTTTAATATCATTGTATTTTTCAATGTTTAATCCACATTCGTAATTGTGCTGAACCTCTTTAACATCATCTTTAAAACGTTTAAGTGAGCCTAAAAGACCAGTGTAAATTACAATACCATCACGAATTACTCTAACATTATTATTTCTATTAATCTTTCCTTCAGTAACAAAACAACCAGCAATGGTTCCGACCTTAGAAATTTTAAATGTTTCTCGAATTTCAGCAGTACCAACTATCTCCTCTTTGAAATCAGGAGAAAGCATTCCTTCCATTGCTTCCTTAATTTCATCGATAGCCTTATATATAACAGAGTATAATCGAACATCTATTTCTTCTTTTTCTGCTAATTTTCTTGCCCCAGCCGAAGGCCTTACTTGGAAACCAACAACAATAGCATCTGAAGCTGAAGCTAGGAGGATATCAGACTCTGTAATTTGACCTACTGCTTTGTGAATAACATTTATCTGAATAGACTCGTGAGATAACTTAAGTAATGAATCTGAAAGGGCCTCAATAGATCCATCAACATCACCTTTAACAATTATGTTTAGTTCTTGAAAATCACCTAATGCAATTCTTCTTCCAATCTCATCAAGAGTAATGTGTTTAGTAGTTCTTAAGCCTTGCTCTCTTTGAAGTTGCTGACGCTTAGAAGCTATTTGCTTAATTTCTTTCTCATCATTCATTACATTAAATGAATCTCCAGCACTAGCAGCACCATTCATACCTAAAACAGAAACAGGTTTAGAAGGTCCAGCTTCTTTAACTGGTCGTCCATATTCGTCATGTAATGCCTTAATTTTCCCAAATTCAGTACCTGCTAAAAGAGCATCTCCTACTCTTAGCATTCCATACTGAACAAGTAGTGTTGTAACATAACCTCTACCTTTATCCAATGAGGCTTCTATAACAGTACCAACGGCATTAACCCCTGGATCAGCCTTAAGCTCTAGCAGCTCAGCTTCCAATAATACCTTTTCAAGCAATTCTTCTATGCCATCTCCTGTTTTTGCAGAAACTTCTTGACATTGGTATTTTCCACCCCAATCTTCAACTAAAATATTCATAGCAGAGAGCTCCTCTTTAATCTTATCTGGATTCGCACTTGGTCTGTCGCATTTATTTAAGGCAAAAACCATAGGAACTCCAGCAGCTTGCGCATGATTAATAGCTTCTTTTGTTTGAGGCATTACCTTGTCATCAGCTGCAACAATAATAATAGCAACGTCAGTAACTTGTGCACCCCTAGCACGCATGGCAGTAAAAGCCTCGTGACCTGGTGTATCTAAAAAAGTAATGACTTTGTCGCTGTGGGTAACTGAATAAGCACCAATATGCTGTGTTATACCACCAGCTTCACCAGCTGTAACCTCGGCACTTCTAATGTAATCCAAAAGTGAAGTTTTTCCATGATCAACATGTCCCATTACAGTAACAATAGGGGGTCTAGCAATCATATTTTCAGGATTTTGCTCATCCTCAATGACTGAATCCGTTAAATCAGAGCTAACAAATTCAACCTCAAAGCCATATTCTTCAGCAACCATAGTTAAAGTTTCTGCATCTAAACGTTGGTTAATGGATGCAAAAATTCCAATAGACATTAAGGTTCCAATAACATCATTTGGAGATTTATCCATCATCGTTCCCAATTCAGAAACAGTAACAAACTCTGTTAATTTTAAGATGTTTTTTTCCTGTTCCGCCTTAATATTCTCTTCCTCAATTCTTTCAGAAACGGCCTGTCTTTTCTCTCTTCTATTTTTTGCTCCTTTAGATTTACCCTTATTGCTTAATCTAGCTAAGGTTTCTCTAATTTCCTTTTGTATTTCCTCTTCAGATACTTCTGATTTTTGTTCTTTTTTGGATTTTCTATGCTCCTGAATTGCTTTTTTACCAGCCTTTTCTACATTAACTTTTTTAATCCTTTTACGCTTTCTTTTTTGAGAATCTTCACTATCAGCTGAATTAGTTGATTTTTCCTTTTCTTTAGGTAGTTCAATTTTACCAAGAACAGTAGGTCCACTAAGCTTTTTAGCCTCTGCTTTAATTGTTTTTACAGGTTCATTTTCAGAATGGGTTTCACTCGAATCAACTGCATCAGTAGTAATTTCAGTTGATTTTTCTAAAACTTCCTGATTTGGTTTAACCTCTTTCTCCAAAGAAGGTGCTGGTTTTTCGGCTTCTACCTTGTCCTTTTTGGGGGAATCAATATTAATTTTACCTAAAACAGATGGACCAGAAAGTTTCTCAGCAGAAGCTTTAATAACAGTTTCTTTTTTCTCTTTTTCCTGCTGCTCTTTAGCCTTCTCCTGTTCTTTTTTAATAGAGATTACCTTCATCTCATCTCTTTCCATTTGGATTTCGTTGGCCTTCTCTTTTTCAAACTTTTCTCGCTGAAATTCTTTCAACAAAATAAGATACAATTCCTCCCCTATCTTAGCATTTGGATTAGAACCTACATCCTCTCCAATAGATTGAAGATGGTCAACTATAGTAGAGATACCAACATTCAGCTCTTTTGCTACTTTACTTAATCTTTTAACTACTGCCATTATTTTTATTTAAATGAACAAAATAAATTTTATTCAAATTCAGATTTTAACACCTTTAAAACCTCTTCGATTGTTTCTTCTTCTAAATCAGTTCTTTTAACCAAATCATCTTTGGAAATTTCAAGAACACTTCGAGCAGAATCACAGCCAATTGATTTCAGCTCATCCAAAATCCATCCATCAATTTCATCAACAAATTCGTCTAAATCCACATCGTCAATATCTTCAGACCCCTCTCTATATACATCTATTTCGTATTCAGTTAGCTTTGAAGCAAGCTTTATATTGTGCCCCCCCTTACCAATGGCAAGAGATACTTGATCTGGTTTTAAAAACACCTCTACTCTTGAATCATCCTTAATTTCCATGTTGGTGATTTTAGCTGGGCTAAGTGCTCTTTGAATCAAAAGTTGTGAATTATTCGTCCAGTTGATTACATCAATGTTTTCATTCCTAAGCTCTCTTACAATTCCATGAATTCTTGAACCTTTCATACCAACACATGCCCCAACAGGATCAATTCTATCATCATAAGATTCTACAGCAACCTTAGCTCTTTCACCAGGCTCACGAACAATTTTCTTTATGGTTATTAACCCATCAAAAACTTCCGGAACTTCTAGTTCAAATAAACGCTCTAAAAATTCTGGTGCTGTTCTTGACAAAACAATAATGGGGTTATTATTCCTTAAATCAACTTTAGAAACTACAGCACGCATTGTATCACCTTTCCTAAAATAATCCGATGGAATTTGTTCAGACTTTGGCAAAATAAGCTCATTTCCATCATCATCTAAGATAAGAATCTCTCTTTTCCATATCTGATAAACTTCACCAGTAATAATATCTCCAACTCTTTCTTTATACTTATTGTAAACATTATCTTTTTCAAGCTCCATTAATCTAGCTTGAAGATTCTGCTTTAGAGACAAAATATTTCTTCTACCGAAATCGCTTACTTTAATTTCTTGAGATACTTCTTCACCAACTTCAAAATCTGGTTCAATTTTTAATGCTTCAGACAATGAAATCTGAACAGCTTCATCTTCAACCTCTTCATCAGGTACAATTTCTCTGTTAAGCCATATTTCTAAATCACCTTTATCAGGATTCACAATGACATCTACATTTTCATCAGTTCCATATTTTCTCTTGAGAGTAGAACGAAAAACATCTTCAACAATTCTCATCATTGTTCCTCTGTCAATATTTTTCATTTCCTTAAACTCCGAAAACGACTCTATTAAATCTACTGCGTTCATGCTAATTAATTATTTAAATGTAATTACTACTTTGGTTTCCTTTATATCGTTAAAATTTACTTGAGCTGATTTTTCAACCAACACTTTTTTCTTTTTACCTTCAATTCGTTCTTTTTCTTCCCAATTAAGAACAATAAAATCATCCTCTACTTTTACAAGTTTTCCTTCAACACTACCATGTGACTCTAGAACTACTTTAACAGTTCTACCAATGTTTTTAACATACTGCTGTCTAACCTTAAAGGGCTGATCAAGACCAGGAGAACTAACCTTTAACTCAAAGTCACACTTTTCTCTATCAAGATTATGTTCAATATTTCTGCTTACAGAAATACAATCGTTAACAGAAACACTATTTTTTATTCCATCAATTTCAACTAGAATAGAATTGGTAGGACTAATTTTTACATCAACTAAATAACTACCGTTATCGAGTTCATCTATTCGCTCATTTGCTAATTCTATTACTTTTTCTTTACTAATCATTGACACAAAAAGAGGGGACTTGCGTCCCCTCAATAATTTTCTTTCTGTTAATTTCTGTGCGAATATAAAGAAAAAATCGCAACCCCTTTAGAAATGCGTAAATATTTTATGGTTTAATGTTATTAATTGCACTTTATGAAAGAATTAATTAATCAAATTGCGCTTCAAAAAGTAAAAGGAATAGGTCCTTCTACAATAAGAAAATTAACTGCTGATTTTAAATCAACAGAAGCTGTTTTTAGAGCAACAAAAAATGATTTTAACTCAAAATATAAAGTTAGTGGTGAAAAAATCTATCAACTTATACAAAAAGCAAAATCAAACCATACAGATGCGCTAAAAGAATACAACCACTGCCAAAACAAAAATTATTCTCTTGTTTCTTATTCTTGTGCTAATTATCCAGAAAATCTAAAAAACTGCCCTGACGCCCCTCAAATTCTATACTTTTCTGGAAATATCAACCTAAAAGAACATCAATTAATTTCAATTGTTGGAACTAGATCAAATTCCAGCTACGGACAACAAGTCGTAAAAAATATTTTAAATTCTTTAAAAAATTACCAAATAACCATCGTTAGTGGATTGGCAAAAGGAATTGATTACCTAACACATTACTACTGCGTACAAAATCAAATTCCAAACATCGCAGTTCTAGCGCATGGGCTAAACTATGTTTATCCAAAATATCATACTGAAATAACTAAAGAGCTTAAAGCAAATGGTGGCTTAATAACAGAGTTTGGTCCATTTGTTAAGGCCAATAAATATCATTTACCAAAAAGAAATAGAATAATAGCAGGTATTTCAAGTGCAACACTTGTAATTGAGTCACCAGAAAAGGGAGGTGCTATGATAACAGCTAGAATAGCTGGTTCATACAACAGAGATGTCTTTGCAGTTCCAGGAAATATATATTCCTATAGTTCTAAAGGATGCAATCAACTAATTTTCAATAATGAAGCTCACTTATTAGATAGCACAGAATCTTTAATAAATATGATGGGGCTTACAAAAAAGAAAAGTACTTTATTGAGTGAAAACATCCCAAATATGGAAAAATTAGACTTGCAACTACAAGAAAGAAAATTATTAAAACAGCTATATCAAAAACCAAATTCTGATTACGATTTTCTTACAACACAGTTAAAAATTTCTATTGAACAGCTACAAAGCCTATTAACTTCATTAGAAATAAAAGGACATATAGAATTACTTTTTGGAAAAAAAATCAAAATCATCACTTAAATTAATAGACAATACCTACTTTAGAAGTCAAAGTGCGTTTATCCAATTTTATAGCTAGAAGGTATCTTTTTTCCAAAAAGTCAAAAAGTATAATCAACATCATATCTTTTATTTCAATAATTGGTGTGTTTGTAAGCTCCTGTGCCATGATTATAGTTCTTAGTGGCTTTAATGGACTGGAAAATCTTGTTGAAAACATCTATAACAAACACGAAGCAGACCTAACAATTTTCCCAAAAAAAGGCAAAACGTTTTATGAAACTGACAGTATAAGTGAAAAAGTTAACACCCTAGATCAAATAAGTTATACTTCTAGAATTATTGAAGAAGTAACCATGATCAAACATGGAAAGAAATGGACAACTGCTATGATGAAGGGAGTAGAAAAATCATACTCCATTATTTCAAAATTAGATTCTTCACTAATTGACGGAAACGGAGATTTTTATTCCATAAACTCTGCAGGATCGGTAATTGGTGTGGGCATTCAAAATCAACTTCAAGTTTCCTGTGACAATAGATTTGATAATACAATTACTGTCTATGGACTACTAAGGGAAGAAAAACTATCCACTCAAAACAAAAACGTTTTTAACCCGCTAAGAATTCCTGTTAATGGAGTCTTTAGCATAACTCCTGAGTTTGACGAAAGGTACTTTATTGTTCCATTTGATTTTGCTAAAGAACTACTCAGGTATACAAATGAAATAAACGCAATAGAAATTGGATTAAAAAGGAATGCCAATTTAAATCTGGTTAAAAACAATATTCAAGCTTTAATTGGCACTGATTTTTCTATTAAAACTAAATATGAAAAAAACGAACTTCTTTTTAAGACTAATGCTGCTGAAAAATGGATGGTTTTTATGATTCTTCTTTTCATATTTATTCTATCAACCTTCAATATAATTGCTTCTTTGACCATGCTAATCTTAGACAAGAAGAAAGACATTTCTACTTTAATTGCCCTTGGGTCTACAAAAAAATTAGTGCAATCCATTTTCTTTAAAGAGGGGCTATACATCAACTTTATAGGGGGAGTTTCAGGAATTGCTTTAGGGAGTCTTCTATGTTTTATTCAAAGCCATTATAAGCTAATAAAACTTGAAAATTCAATAATTGATTACTGGCCGGTAGAGGTTGAAGTAACTGATTTACTATACATTTTGGCAGTTATAATGAGTGTTGGAATAATTTCATCCTATTTACCTACTTCATTTATTATCAATAGACATTTTAAAAGCTATTTCAAATAAACTCTTTTTCTGAGGAGCTTACAACGATAAAAGTAACAAGCTCTACTCTTGTTTTAGAAACCTCCTTAATTAAAATTTTAAAATTACCTATCGATATTAAGTCTCCTTTTGTAGGGATGTTTTCAGTATGGTGAATAATCATCCCCCCAACAGTTTCATATTCTTCCATTTCAGGAATTTGCAATCGATACTTTTCATTGATAAAGTCAATTTCTGTTCTTCCCGAAAACTCAAACTCATGCGCTGAAAGTTGTCTATGATCTTGATCTTCCTGATCGTGTTCATCATCAATTTCACCAAAAATTTCCTCAATTACATCTTCCATGGTAACCATTCCAGAAGTTCCCCCAAACTCATCAACTACAATGGCAATACTTCTATTTTTTTTGATAAACTCTTCTAATATTTTATTAGCAGTTATGCTTTCTGGAACGATACTTATTGGCAGTAAAATAGTTTTAATCTGCTCAGGCTGTTTAAACAACTCTAAGCAATGAACAAAGCCTATGATGTTGTCAATAGTATCTCTATAGATTAAAATTTTAGATAGCCCTGTTTCCATGAATTTATCCTTAAGCTGCTGAATATCCTCTTCTATTTCAAAAGCAATAATCTCATTTCGAGGAATCATACAATCTCGAGCAATAACCTGCGAAAAACCTAAAGCATTATGAAAAATTTTAACTTCATTTTCTAGCTCTTGAACATCAGGAACATCTTGTGTTAGCTCTTCTAAGTAATTATCCAAATCAATTTTTTCAAAAGCTACTTTATCTGTCCTATCTGTTTTTCCTTTAATAAAAAAATACATTAATCCTTCAGCAATCCCAATTACAATTAAAGTAGGAAGCCAAAGAAATCCGTATATGATAATTAAAGGAACAACCAAAAAGCTAAGAGTTCCGTTTGGATTTATTCTAAAAAAAGCTTTAGGCAAAAATTCAGCAAAAATTAAAATAAGAATTGTAGAAAGCAGTGTCTGAATAAATAAAATCATTGCTGCTGAATTCATCCAACTTATATGTGAAAAAACATGTTCAATTTCCGGTTTTAAAACAAAACCCATAAACCAAGAGTAAATTACAAGAGAAATATTATTTCCAAGCAGCATGGTTCCTATGAACCACTCAGGTTTTTTAGCAAAATAAGCAAGTAGCTTTGCTTTATAGCCCCCTTTTTTGTTGTCAAGCTCAATTTTTAATCTATTTGCAGAAATAAAGGCTATTTCCATCCCCGAAAAAAAGGCAGAACAAATAAGAGAACTAATAATTATTAATGAAATTGGTAGAATCATGTCAGCATCAAACACAAACAAAGATATAATCTATTTGGGTAATGAACTAATTGGAAGACTTATCCAATTTAATTCTAACTCCTCTGCGGACCAAAAAAATCCCCCAGGCCAATCCCGATAATAAAAAATAAGAAAGTACACCCTGCCAATTATCTACAAAACCAATGACTAATGAGGTGGCAGTTGCTATTACAGCAATATAAAACCAAACCTTCTCCATGATTTTATTCCATTTCCTAATGCTGTCAATCGATGATTTTTGATTCTTCATAATTAATATGACTATCTTTTATATTTAACAATCGGTAAAAAGTAAAATTACTATTGGCTACCAGCTCATTGCCAGAAATAACCCCATTTTCAGATGAAACTCTCACAGGTCGATCTGTGTAGATACTGTCTTTTTGAAAATAAATGTTTAATAAATCTGTAAATAGGGTGTCTTTGTTTTCATTATAAAATACCACATCCTCTTTAACAACCATATACTGATCCTTGGTGTATAGCTTTCCATAGTTTGCCATTAAAACAGACTCAATATTTTCTAAAGTATCAAAAAAAGTAAGCTCCATTCCAATTGGACACTCAAGGATCATATTAGAATTATCTTCAAAGCGATGAACCTCTGGGCTTACTAACCTCATTCTTGAATTGCCCATATCTGAGTAGTACATGGTAACTCCTTTAGTTATTTCAACTGAAGACGTCCCATCAGAAGAGAGCTCTTTAATTTCAGTAACAGAATTACAATTATAAAATATCAGAAGGGTTACTACAAATAAAGCTGCTTTACGCATAATAACTTAATCTCTAGTACGCAATTTGACTGTTGAATTCCAACATTTAACAGTATGCTCAGAGCCATTGACAACATCAAGCATAATCAGATCCTTTTTAGGAAGTAACGAACCTTTCCAGGCATTTACTGTTGCTGAACCAACTTTACCACATGCTTTATCTGCATAATCTAAAGCTAAACAATAAACCAGACTTCTTTCTAGTGCAGAAGTACCACAATCACTAGCACTTGCAGCCACAGCTCTTGCTTTTCTTTCATTAGCAATACAATTGTCAGTCATTGAAGAAGTAAGCCTAAAAGCTTCTTTGTAATTTTTTCTTTTAAGAGCTATATCATAAAGCATCGTATAGCACTTTTGCTTATTTTCTTCATCTTGGCTTATTTCAAGCGCTCTATTAAAACGCTCTTTAGCCTTAGCGTAATCACCTCTTTTATGATCTGCAAGAGCAGCATTAATTAAGTCCTTATCTGTTGGTGGGTTATCTGGGTCATTAAGCACCTTTTCTAAAAGCGCCAAATAGAAATCTGAATCCGTACATTTTTTGGCACTTAACATCCCAAAAACTTTTCTAGTCAGATTCATATCATCAGGGTTAGCAGCCACTTTTTTAGAATATATTTCTTCTAATTTATCACATGAAGCGCAAGGAGCTATACTTTGATCAAGAAAGCTTATTACCGCTTTAAATTTATCAACTTTAATTCCCGACTTTATATTCTTATCACAAAGGTCAGACATTTGTTCAAAATCAGTTAAAAAAGCATCGCAATCAATTTTTTTATTATTGAACATGTAAATGGCAGAGTAAAAGAAAAGCTTAATATCTCCATAAGAAAGTGCTCCCGAATTATTAGCATAAACTTCCTGAAATAAACCATACGCAGTTTCATACTTCGATTTTGGAACAAACTTCATGATATCTCCAGCAGACTTTAGTTTTATTTCATTGCAATTTCCATAATTGCTGATCCATAAATCATAAATCTTAAATAAAGTATCTACATATAAACCAATATTAGGATCTTTTGCTTTTGCTCTTTCAGAAGTAATTTTTCTGTAGATGTAAGTTCCGTTTTTATAAAGATTAGTTTTGTACTTTGGACAAGACTCTTGAGCCTTCCACCATGAACTGGATGCGTCTGTCCAGTTTTTTTGCTTTAAAAATTCAGTATACAAAGAGACGTTTGTACGGCAGCTAGCGCTGTCGCTTCCCCAATTGGGTTCTTTCTGTATCACACAATCTTGAGCTGATACAATACTTAATACAAAAAGGGATATTAGCAATACTATATTTTTCATCTTATTAATCATATTTTCTTTTTCTAAACCATCTATCGTATTTAGCATCCGGGGCTAAGCTAAAACCTATTAAACATTTAAAATAATTATCTTCAATTAATCCGTTATTTGTTGTTCCCATTTTACCTAGTTCAACAGCTAAATTTATTCTAGATAATGAACGAGAGCTCAACAATGGCATTGAAATTCCAAAATTCATGCCATAATTCACTAATTGTTGGTCATTAATTTCAATAAAAGTATTTCCAAATTTTCCTCCTATAGAATATGTAGACTTTTGAAACGCGTTTTTATTCTTATTAGCAAAATCAAAAGTTGGGGTTATTCTTCCTCCAAAAGAAAGCTCTGTCATTTGAGAAAGCTGCTGATAATCAGAAGCTACATTAGTAAAGCTCTCCTGATATAAATTCCAATTGTAAACTGAAAACTGGGCACCTAATGCCCAAACATTTTTATTTTGTTTATTTCTACCAATGTTAAAACCAATACAAAAACGATCCGGAATTGAAATTGTTCCTGACTCATTTTCAAAAAATTCTAACGTGTCTTTTGCAACCTCTTGAACAGAAAAATTATACACAAATGAATACGCGTAGTAATCTCTTTTAGCATTAATATTAGATGAAAAAGTTTGTGTGGCACCAAACTGCCAGTACCACTTGTCATTTTCTTGGGCACCCATTATTTGTTGGTAATAATGTAATCCAGCATCAAAAGAAAACCCACTCAGAGAAGTTCTATTTTGAACTCTTGAATTGTAAAAAGAGCTAGATTGAAAAACAACACTGTTGTTTCTATCGATGGTTCCAAATAGATAAGATGAGTTTAAACCTAAGGAAAATCGAGTAGTGTCTCCTTTATTGATAAAGTCATGACCAACTCCAAGTATTATCCTGTTAACACTTCCATCTCCAGTGTAATTGTAACTTACCGTATCACCAGGAATTAAATCGGTATCTGTTGAAGTAATATCAAAACCAATTGTCGAAAATGGCATTATTCCGAGAACCAATCCCGTTTTTTTTGAAATAGGCAGCCCTATTAGCATATTATTTAATGCAAAGTTACTACCACTAGAAGACTTTTGTTCACCATCTACGTTAGAATTGTATAAAGAACCTTTACCAGAAACTCCCAAATCAAATAACGTATTGTTTCTTTTAAAAGACGAATAGGAAGCGGGGTTTGCAACATTAATGTAGGAGAAATCTGAAAAAGAAACCCCTATGTTTCCCATCCCAGCATAGTGAGCAGAAGATAAAGGCGTAACTTCTCCAATACCAAACCTAGTATATGGAGACGTGTTAAGGTTTTGGGACTTTGCATAAAACCCTATAAAAAATAACCCTATTACAACTACTATTTTACGAAACATTCTCTTGTAAAATTCTATTTAACCCTAAAAGGGTAATATAATTGTGTGCAAATATGCTACTTTTTTGGTTATCTACCATCGGATATATAAAATCTACATCACCACCAGTTACAAATACTTTTAATAACGAATACTTTTTATGATACTCACTAATCAAATTATTTATTTCAGAACTCATGCCACCAACAACACCAGAAAGTATAGATTCTTTGGTTGAGCCACCTATTAATTTTTCTGGTTTTTTCAACTCCACTAACGGCAATTTATCCGTAAAAGTATGCAACGACTTAAGTCGCATTGACAATCCAGGAGAAATAGACCCTCCCAAGTACCTATTCTGATCATCAATGAAATCAAATTTTAGACAGGTTCCTGCATCAATAATTAAACTATTTCTACCAGCCTCAATAGCATATGCTCCAACAGCATTAGATAGTCGATCATAGCCTAAAGAATCTGGTGTTGAATAGGAATTAACTATAGGAATCTTTAGATTTTTTGTGAGCTTAATAATTGTTGGATATTGATTCAGAATATCAATTGAAATCTTTTCTTCTTTAACGGAGCTTACTATTCCTTTTTCAAATTTAATTGAAGCTAAAAGATCATTAACTTCTTTAGCTAAACAATTTTGAACCTCAACAAGCGTATTGCTTTCAAAGGTTGCAACTTTTGTTGAAGTATTGCCTATATCAATTACTACATTCACTGGGCAAATATAATCATGTATTTAAAAAAAAATCCGGCACTTTGGCCGGATTAAATTTTAAGGATTAGCAAAAACTACTCAACTGAATTCAGTAGTGAATCTTCAGCTGTTGTATTTGAAGTTGTTACTTCTTCTGAAACAGTAGAATCACTTTCAATTACGCTTTCATCAGCATTATCAGCTGATAAATTAAAATCTGTTGGTTGTTCTTGATTAGACTCATCTGATTCATGAGTCATTTCAATAATAGTTTCATGTGATGCTTCTTCTTGTGAATGACCATCGCCCAAAATTGGAGCAATAACTAAACCAATAAGACAAGTTAACTTTATTAAAATATTCATTGAAGGACCAGAAGTGTCTTTAAATGGATCACCAACTGTATCTCCAGTTACAGCCGCCTTATGCGCTTCCGAACCTTTATAGGTCATTTCACCATTAATTTCTACTCCTGCTTCAAAAGACTTCTTAGCGTTGTCCCAAGCACCACCAGCATTATTTTGGAAAATAGCCCAAAGCACACCACTTACAGTAACACCAGCCATATAACCACCAAGCATTTCAGCAACCAACTGCTTCGCTTCAACTTCAGTTCCGTAAATACCTAAACCGATTAAAACAATGGCAATAGGAAATCCTATAGTTAATATTCCAGGCAACAACATTTGTTTTAGAGAAGCTTTAGTAGAAATGTCAACACATTTATCATATTCTGGCTTCCCAGTTCCTTCCATAATACCTGGAATTTCTTTAAATTGACGTCTTACCTCATAAACCATTTCCATAGCAGCTTTACCAACAGCATTCATTGCCAGTGCAGAGAAGACAACAGGAACCATTCCTCCAATAAACAACATGGCTAAAACAGGTGCTTTAAAAATGTTAATTCCATCAATATCAGTAAATGTAACATAAGCAGCAAAAAGCGCTAAAGATGTTAGAGCTGCTGAAGCAATCGCAAAACCTTTACCAGTTGCAGCAGTAGTATTACCTACAGAATCCAAAATATCTGTTCTTTCTCTAACAACAGGTTCTTGCTCACTCATTTCAGCAATACCACCAGCATTATCAGAAATAGGTCCAAACGCATCAATTGCCAATTGCATTGCGGTAGTAGCCATCATTGCAGAAGCAGCAAGAGCAACTCCATAAAAACCAGCAAAAGCATAAGAAGCCCAAATAGCAATAGCAAACAATAGAACAGAAGAAAAAGTAGAAATCATTCCAGTAGCTAAACCAGCAATAATATTAGTTCCAGCTCCAGTAGAAGATTGTTGAACAATTTTTAAAATTGGTTTTTTCCCCAACCCTGTGTAATATTCTGTAAAAGATGAAATAGCTGCACCTACAACTAATCCCACAAGAGAAGAATAAAAAACTCTCATTGATGAAATTTCTTTTACTCCTTCCCCATAGAAAGTCATGTTCATAGTTTCTGGAAGTAGCCATTTAACCAATCCATAACAAGCTAAAGCAACTAAAATTATAGATGTCCAGTTCCCAATATTTAATGCTTTTTGAACTTCTGCTTCCTTAGCATCATTCGATTTAATTTTAACTAAAAAAGTGCCTATGATTGAAATGATAATTCCAGCTCCAGCAATAGCAATAGGTAATAAAATAGTTCCTATACCTCCAAATGCATCATCAATAGCACCTCCCATGTCTTCTATAACATAGTTTCCAAGGACCATAGCTGCTAATACTGTTGCAACATAAGAGCCAAATAAATCTGCACCCATTCCTGCAACATCACCTACATTATCACCAACATTATCAGCAATTGTAGCAGGGTTACGTGGATCATCTTCAGGAATACCTGCTTCTACTTTCCCAACTAAATCTGCACCAACATCTGCAGCCTTTGTGTAAATACCGCCACCAACTCTAGCAAAAAGCGCAATAGATGACGCTCCCATAGCAAAACCATTTAGCGCAGTAAGAGAGTTATCTCCAGAAAGATACTTATAAAGAACAGCAATACCAATGAGGCCAACAGAAGCAACGGCCATTCCCATAACGGAACCACCATAGAAAGCAACTGAAAGAGCTTTTTCTTGGCCACTTTGAGCAGCAGCTTCAGCGGTTCTTACAT
>PAZE01000013.1 GCA_002716065.1 Crocinitomicaceae bacterium
TTTCCTGTATAGGTTTTTTCTTTTATTTCAATGGTATAGAAGTAGGTTCCTGTTGGTACATCTTCTCCAACATTGGTTCTTCCATCCCATTTGATGTTGTTTCCACTGGAGATAAACATAATTTGCCCCCATCTGTTGTAGACCTTAAAGTTCACACATTCGTTAATTTTTCCTGGGACAATCACTTCAAATAGTTCATTGTTGGCATCTCCATTAGGTGTAAATACGTTAGGTATTTCAATGTCAAAATAATCGTCAAAGCTTAGGCTATTTCTGTTAAAGAACATGGTGTCTAAGCAACCGTCTTCATTAACAATAGAAAGAGAAGCCCAGAACGAGGTGGAAAAGTCAAAAGTGTATTCTACTTCATTTTCGGTTGAAGAACCACCATCGCTAAAGTTCCATACAAAATCTACATTAGGATTAGAGGTGTTGGTAAACTCAACTACCACACCTTCGCATCCAGGTTCTAATGAGGTGTCAAACGAAGCTTGATCATCTGATATTTCAATAGTGACCTCATCTTGGTCTGTACATCCCTGGCTGTCGGTAGCAGTTACCGTATAGGTAGTAGTAGTGGTAGGTGAAGCTACAGGGTTAATGATGTTAGGGTCGGTTAATCCATTTGCTGGAGACCAGCTAAAGGATACAGCTGGTTCACCAAACACATTTAATTGAACACTATCACCAAGACATATTAGCTCATTGTCAATGGTATAAATCATAAATACAACAATGTAAACGCTGTCAATGTTAACACATCCGTTAGAGTCGGTAACTTCAACGATAAACTGCATTGATGTGTCTGGAGATGCAATAGGGTTAGCAATAGTATTATCGTCTAAAAATGCACTTGGATTCCATAGATAGGTGTCTCCTCCGGCAGCATTGAGCTGCGTAGAAGCTCCTTCACAGATGTTGATATTAAATCCAGCATCAGCAACAGGTAGAGGGTTTACAGTAACGGTAACGGTATCAGTATTTGAGCATCCATTGACATCTGTGCCTTCAACAATGTAAGTGGTAGTGTCTGAAGGACTAGCAGTTGGAGAAGCTATAGTAGCATTAGATAGACCTGTGGTAGGAGACCAAAGATAATCTTCACCGCCAGTAGCTGTAAGAACGGTACTCTCGTTAAAACATATTTCTACATCACTTCCAGCGTCTATAGTAGGTAAGTCACGAACAACGATTTCTACCGTATCGTAGTTTACACATCCGTTGGCATCAGTTCCTTCCAAAAAGTATTGTATTGTGCTGTCTGGATTAGCAATAGGGAAAGGGATATTGGTAGCATTTAAGCTATCAGCAGGAGACCATAGGTAGTTGATGGCACCAGTTCCAATAAGCTGAGCGAACTCTCCAAGACAGATGGTATCGTCATCACCTGCACTTACGACAGGTAGCTGGTTAATGCTAATGGTGATGGAGTTGGTATTTATACATCCGTTAGAGTCGGTAACTTCTACAGAATAAGTGGTTGGTATTATAGGCCAGACAATAGGGTTAAATAGGGTAGAATCAGAAATACTGTCATTAGGAGACCAAGCATAGCTGTCTCCACCTGTAGCAGTTAATTGAATAGAGTCACCAATACAGATATCGGTATCGCTACCAGCATCAACAATAGGAAGCGGATTAACGACAACGGTAACAGTATCTATTCCAATACAAGCATTAACATCAGTGATGGTAACAATATAATCTGTTGTATCTGTAGGGAATGCCTCGGGATTATTAATGGTAGCATCAGAAAGTGTGCTAGCAGGTGTCCATAGGTAGCTTATTCCACCAGAAGCATTGAGTTGTGCAGTATCACCAATGCATATTTGTTGGTCTGCACCAGCATTAACAGCTGCATTAGGATGAATGTCTACAAAAACAGAATCTAGTCCTGTACAAGTGTCATTAGAAGTAAGTACATAGAACATGGTAGGAACACTTGGAGATACTGTTGGGTTAGCAATAGAGGCATCACTAACAAGATTAGCAGGAGACCATTGAAAAGAAGTTCCATTAACAGCAGTAGGGCTACCTCCAATAGTAATGCTGTCGCCAAAGCAAATTAGGGTGTCATTACCAGCGTCAGTAGGTACAGTTTGGTTCACAAATACTGTCATGGTATCGTAGTTGATGCATCCATCTGAAGAAATAACTTCTACTGAGTAGGTAACCGTATCGGTAAGATTGGTAATAGGATCAGCAATGTTAGGGTTGGAGAGCCCTGTGTTAGGAGACCATGTGTAGGAGACTCCACCAGAAGCGTTCAGCTGAATATCATCTCCTGGGCAAATCCACGAATCTATACCTGCATCTGCTGGTGGAAGAGGATTTACGTTAATGGATACAGTATCAGAAAAAGCACATCCAATAGCATCAGAACCGGTAACAACATAAGAGCTAGAATCAGTAGGCCAAGCAAGAGGATCGGCAATATTGGTAGAACTTAAGCTATCTGCAGGAGACCAAACATAAGTAATACCACCAGAAGCATTAAGCTGAACCGTATCGTTTAAACAGATGGTTTGGTCAACACCGGCATCGATTGTAGGAAGGTTCTGAACAGTAACTGTTACCCCAGCAGTATCATTACATCCATTAAGGTCACTGATAATCACTTGATAAGTAGCACTAACACTAGGAAAAGCATCAGGATTGGCAATAAAAGCATCAGAAAGTGTGCTGTCTGGAGACCACAGATAAGTAGCTCCGCCACCAGCAGTTAAAGAAATGATGTCTCCTATACAGATGGTAGTATCATTTGAAACAGTAGCAGTGGGTAAGGAGTTAATGCTAACCTGTACACTGTCGTTATTTACGCACCCATTTACATCTGTTCCATTGACATAGTAGGTAGTTTGAATAGTTGGAAAAGCAAATGGGTTNCTTATGTTNGGGTTGCTTAATGATCCAGCAGGAGACCATAAATAGGTATCAGCACCAGAAGCTTGAAGCTGANCAGAATCACCAAGACAAACAGAAGTTGAAATCCCAGCATCAACAGTAGGTAAGGGGTTAACAAATACATTAANAGTGTCTGTACTAGAGCANNTNTTTGCATCAGTTCCAGTAACCACGTATTGTGTTGAGTCAGTAGGCCAAGCAAGAGGATCTGCAATATTGGTAGCACTTAAGCTATCTGNAGGAGACCATNNNTANGANATACNNCCTAAGGCGTTAAGCTGAACCGTNTCGTTAATACAAATGGTTTGNTCTAGTCCAGCNTCAATTACTGGAGCTGGATTTACAGAGATGGTTACTTGGGCATTATCGAAACATAAACCGGAATTTCCAGTTACAAAAAAAGTTTCAGTGGATGTAGGACAGGCAAGAGGGTTAGAAATAGACGNGTCGGATAAGCTAGCAGATGTATTCCAAGCATAGGTAGTTGCTCCAGAAACAATTAATTGAGCACAATCGCCTTCACATATAATAGTGTCATTAGAAATAGTAATG
Organism: Crocinitomicaceae bacterium; assembly: GCA_002716065.1. Lineage (GTDB taxonomy): Bacteria > Bacteroidota > Bacteroidia > Flavobacteriales_D > Parvicellaceae. The sequence goes on from PAZE01000013.1 coordinate 3,457, forward strand.
TTGATAATTGGGTCAACGNTAACTTGAATANTGTCGGTAAAGCTACATCCATTGGGGTCAGTAATTGTAAGTGCATAATCNGTAGTAATTNTTGGAGATGCAATAGGGTTTGAAATAGTAGGNTCATTTAAGCCTAAACCGGGAGACCAATTAATAGTTCCATTAGAAACCAATGCATTAATTTGAACACTACCTCCTTCACAAATAGAGGTATCATTTCCTGCATCAGCATTGGGGATACTTACATTAACAGTTACAGAATCCAATCCAAAACATCCTCCTCCAATATCAATAGTTAACAGATAAGTTGTAGTATCAGTAGGGAAAACTATAGGGTTTAGTGTGGTGAAATTAATGATAGAATCTTGAGGAGACCATAGCGTTGTAAATCCAGGATTGGCAGAAGTTGAACCATTTAGCTGTATACTGTCGCCAATACAGATGGTTGTGTCGTTACCAGCTTCAGTAACTGGAGCAGGAGTAATAGTAACATCTTTGGAAATAGGCTGAGAATTACACCCAAATTGATTAGTAGCATTTAACGAAACAGTTCCTGTTCCAACTCCAGTCCATAAAACTTCAATTGAACTACCGTTATTCTGAATAATAGACCCACCATTTATTGACCAATCATAGGTAGTATTTACAATTGGTTGTGTGGAGTATGTGGCTGTAGAAAATTGACAAATAACAACTGGACCTATAATAGTATCAGGAGGGGGGACTTCATTAACGGTAATTAAATATACTTCATTAGTGATTTTTGGTGGACAACCATCGTCTGAAACAGAAACTTGAAATTGATAGGGTAGTGCTTGAGCTTGGTTACAACCTGTAGTCCAACAAAACTGTGTTGCAACAGAATCCGCACCAATAACTGGACTAGCTATAGTTGCAGGAGGGTTTACGATTGTATTGTCAAAAATTGCTCCTGAAGCAACAAGGGTTAAACTATCCCCATTTGGATCACTGAATCCAAAATCAAAACATATCGTTTCACCTGCTTCCAATGAAAATTGATTTAGAGTTGTTCCAGCAAGTGGATCTATATTTGGAGGTGGATTTGGGGGACAGTTGATTACAAGAAGCTGAAGGTCTCTTCTAGTAATTCCAATTAAATTCCCATTTCGATATTCTTTTATTTCAACAGCTATAACATAATCTCCTGTGGCAGCAGGAAAATAAGTTGTTAGTCCTGTAGATGCATTTATGGCAGCACCACCCCCAGGTCCAAAAGGTTGAGCAAGACTATAAGTTGGTTCGTAGGTAACTGTATTTATTGGCCAATTCATCGTAGGGTTTGGAGGGTTTGGAGCAGGATTTTGAGCAGATGACTGATCAGCATCATAAGGCTCGACAAAGCTAAAAACAAGCTCATCTCCATCTGGATCAAAAGCTGTATTTAATATGGTTGTAGTATCACCAACACATAAAAAAGGGATGGGGTCATCAGTAAATATTGGGGAGTTGTTTTGAAGAAGAGGAGGGGAAATGTACGCATGAAAGGTCATGGATTCTTGAGGAACCAAATTAACAATACTATTGTTTCTACAACATCTTTCGTAAAGAATGTGATATCCGGCAAAATTCAAAGGTAAATTCACGACTCCTTCATAAACCCCTTTGTATATACATGAAGAAGACCCAATTGTACAACCATTGGGTAAATCAGGTTCAATTTTATTGGAATCAATAAGTGTTATGGTAACATTTTGTATCCAAATTTTATCTACACCTGCAAGTGGGCTATTTTGAATATCGTGTTGATAAACTCCTACAGTTAATGTTGGACCTTCAGGTTCGGGAATATTAGAACCTGGTCCGCAGTTGGTATAGGTAGTTAAAATAATTTTATAAGAATATTCTCCGGTGGGTAGCTGACCAATATATTCGTATCCTAAATTACCACCTATTAAGTGGGTAGAGTAGATAGGTTTACTAGCGAAAAGAGCAAGTAGTAATGAAAAAAAGAGTAAATAATTTTTCATCCTAGAAAAGAATAATTTTTTTAATTCCTTTGTATCCATCATTATTTCTTACTTCCAAAAAATAAGTGCCTTTACTTAAAAAATTTAAGTTAAGGGAAATATTTTGATTCGAAGTAGTGTTTTGATATGATTTTACAACTTCTCCAATTAAGTTAATTACATTAATCTGATTAATATTAGTGCTGGTAGAACTTATATTAACAATCCCATCAGATGGATTGGGAAATATATTGAAATCAATGGATGGATTTTCTGGAATTCCTACAGTGCATCCTTCAACAGGGCCTATCCAGCCGCTAGTTGAAGAGCCACAATCTGCTTGTACATAAAACTCCCAACAAGTTCCAGATGGCATAAAAACAGTTCTTGGGTTCGTATTGGTTGTTAAAGAATTTCCAAATCCAAGATTAAAACCAGTTGGTCCATATTCAATATTCCAAGATGTTTCGCTCCCTCCAGCTATCCAATTAAGCTCGGCATTATTCCCTGTAACATTAACCGTTAAATTGGTAGGAGTAGGGCAAGTAGTATCGTTGACAATGATAGCATAGTCCTCAACCTGACCCCTGAACATGTCACTACATGAGTTAAAATTATTCCCTACTTCATCAGAAGAAATGCGCATTCTTAAAGGAGTGTTTATCATAACTCCTGAAGGAATAGTAATAGATGCAGTAGGGTTATAAGTATTAGGAGCATCTAGAAAAAGTTCTGTAGAATTATCAAAAACACCATCGTCATTAAGGTCTATCCAAACTTTGGTGTCTTGAGGATTATCAGGTCCAGTTGTGATGGATAATGTGTAGGAGTTTCCTATGTCTACATAAGTTTGGTATTCACAAGAGTAATCTTGATAGCCGTCAACACCATCTAAAGTTGGGTTAACAATTGTATTAAACATTACTTTTAGAATACCATATTTACAACAGTATCCTAAGGTAGATGGATAACAGCTAGCAGGAGTTACAGCATTTGAAGTTGAAACTTGAATGTATCCAGGAAGAAAAATAGTGTCGTTTCCATATTGGTTGGTAGCAATTAGCTCAACATCATAGGATCCATCTGAAGTATAAGTGTGGGTTGGGTTTTGTGCAACAGAAATGTTCCCATCACCAAAATCCCATGCCCAAGCAAAAGGAGCGTTAGTAGATAAATCAGAAAAATTTACAACACCGTCACATGTATAGGTGATGTCACTTTGAAAATTTGCTGTAGGTGGTGTGGTATCTTGAAAAACAAAAATTGTATAATCCTCTGCTTGACCATATGCTGGATCTGTACATGGAGTTATTGCAGGACTTAAATCATAATCTGCAATTACTCTCATTCGAAGAGGAGTGTTTAAAGTAGCGTTTGATGGAATTAAAATATTTCCAGTAGTGGATGTTGAACTAGCACTGCTGATTATTTTTTCGGTTGATGAAAATGAGCCATCATTGTTGAAATCAATCCATGCAGCACATTGATGGAAAGTAGGGGAATTATGTGTTATGGATATTGGATAAGTTAATCCAACATATAAACCAGTAGAATCACAAGTGAAGTCAGAATAACCTTCTGAAGCGTCACCAGAATTTACATTTAAATTGTTTAGAGTAACGTTTGTTATACCAAAACCAAGGGAGCCATCCTGTGTGTTGGGTATACAAGATGGATTTGTAGGGCTAAATCCACCAAGGTTAACATTAATCATATTGCTTTGAGTTAGTGAATTAGATCCGTTGGAGTTGGTAGCTGTTAGAGTTACTGAGTATGATCCGGAAGAGGTATAGGTGTGAATAGGGTTTTGATTTGTAGAGGTATTTCCATCACCAAAATCCCATAACCATGATGTGGGATTGTTAGTAGATAAATCAGTAAAATTAACAGTACCGGAACATGTTGTTAAAGCATTCGAAGAAAAATCTATTCCAGGTGGAGTATTTGGATCTTGCCATTCAATTTTGACATTAGGACGTTCATATTCATCTCCATTAGTCCAAGTACTTGAACATACGTTCATGTTGTCTGATCTTCTAAAACAAGAACTTTCATAGCTATAGGAGGACATGTTCATAATAGCATTTCCGTTATTTGACCAACTTGTATTGTTAAAGCAAGTTTCTATGATAATATTTGAAGTTCCATCCCAATAAAAAGGAGTATGAAAGTCATGAAGATTCCAACCATTAATATCAGCGTAAGATTGAGGACCATAAACAGATGTTAATCCAGTTTGAATTCCTGCGGAGATGTCAGGGTCAGTGGTTAATTTCATGCTTACTTCAAAATTATCTAAAGAAGTAGTTGCAGCTGCGTAAACATCAAAACTTATACTATATATGTCCCCAGCGCTCATGCCAGCTGTTTGGAGTTCAACAGCACGAATTAAAAATTGATTTTTAGCCCCCCAATACCAATTTCCATAAGGAGAAGGATAGCTTGTGTTGGAATTGCGAATAGTATCAGTCCCTATGATATGAAAGCTTGTTTGAGAAAAAGCTTGGAAGCTAAGGAAAACAAATAAATAGGGGATGATTTTTTTTAGTTTTTCCATTTTGTAGTTTCTAGATTATTGATGTATAGATACAATTGAAAAGTAAAAGTTTCTTTTAAGTATACTGTTTATTTGAATCACACTAGTAATTGTTGATGATTTTTATCAATAATAGTTTATTAATAAGACTCTATTTTAAGCAAAAGGTTGTAAGTTAAAAACAAATTAGTTATTTGTTGATTGTTTTTTTTGAATTCTTTCATTTTCAATTTCTATATAAAGTTGATTGAGTGGAGCTGACTCAATTTTGTGTTTTCCATCATATTCAAAGGCTGAATAATTAATGTTATTTTCTTTAATAAGATTTAATTCATTTTTTACTTGTTTTAATGAATAAAATGGGTCGTTATTGCCGTAAAAAAGCTTAAAGTTTAAAGTATTTAGTTTGTTGGAAAATAAGTCATAGCTTAAATCTTGAGGTATTTTTCCTGCCCAAATCGATAGGGAATCTACTTTAAATTTGGTATGGTAAACCCATCTAGAAATGGTTGCAACTCCTTGAGAAAATCCAAGTGCATGGATGTAACAAGCAGGATTTAATAAGGGAGTTATTTCAAGCATAACCTTATCAAGGAAATTTTTATAATCAGTAATGTCGTTTAGTCGGTCCTCTTTTGTCATCCAAGAAGCACCTACTTTTCCAGAAAACCCCTCCAGATAAAATCTATGAAATCCCTCTGGAGCTACAATTAATATTTTGTCATTAATAATGGGGTTAAACCATTTTAAAAAATAGTTAGCAAGCTGTCCATAACCGTGACAAACAATCCACAATTGTTCGATTTTATCGTTGGGGTCTTGGCTTAAGAAAAACCTGCCTTTTTTTTGGGTAACTATTTGATTTTCAATCATTTTTGAAATTTAGTGAGAATAATTTGATGATTCCGCAGTTCTTCTAATAATTTTTTTTCTTTTTCTTTAGTTAGCTTTAAATAAGTACTGAAAATTGGAAGCACAAGATTGATTTGGGTATTAATTTTTTCAGGGCTGTAATGAAGTTTGCTTGTTCTTCTTAAAAAAAAGTCAACAAGAGAGTAGGTACTTTCATTTTTTAGACAAAACAAGGCTTCAGCTTCAATAATGTTTTTGTAATTATTTGATTGGAATAAATCTATTATGTCGTGGGTGAAATGCCCATAAGTATGGAATAAATTTTCAGCTTCTTTTTCTGTTAAGCTCAATTCAAATAGTTTCTTTATGCAGTTTTTTTTTCTTTCAGATAGGTTTTCAATAGTAATGGTGTTGCTTGAAGATAACTTTATTCTTTGAGATTGACATTTAATGTCTATACCAATTTTTTCACAAACTAAGTCTGTAGTTTTTTTAGCCATAATTCTGTACCCAGTAAGTTTTCCTCCTGCTATACTAATCATGTTGTTGTTGTCAATGATTAGTTCATCTTTTCTGGATAACTCTTTTGTTTGTTTATTTTTTTGATATATAAGAGGTCTAAGTCCAGTCCAAGAAGAGATGATGTTTTGTGGAGTGATTTTGTTAGGGATGTTGAAGCTATTGTTTATAGAATCAATGATGTACTGAATGTCAGAAATTGTTGCTCTAGGTTCTTGCTTATTCGAGTTGGTATATATGGTGTCTGTAGTTCCAACATAGGTACAATTATTTCTAGGTATAGCAAAGCACATTCTATTTTCTAGGGCATCAAAATAAACCGGTTTTTTTAAAGGAAAATCTTTGTGTTTTAATACAATATGAACGCCTTTTGATAGACATATTTTTTGGTTGGAATTTAGGTGGTTAATTTTCCTTAAATCATCTGTCCAAGGACCTGTTGCATTTACTACCTGTTTAGCTGTAAAAACAAATGATTTATCATAAATGTAATCTTTTGTTGAAACAATAAACTTTTCGTTTTCTTTTCTAATGCTGGTAGCTTCAATGTAGTTGTATGCGAAAGAACCATAATTTAAAGATGTTTTAATTATTTCTAATGTTAATCTTGCATCGTCTGTTCTATATTCACTGTAAATTCCAGCTCCTTGTAATTCATTTTTTTTAAGAAGTGGTTCTTTTACTAAAGCTTCATCAATAGATAAAATTTTCATTTTTTCATTTTTCTGGACACCAGCTAAAAAATCGTATAGTGCTAAGGCTATTCGCAATTGCCATTTTCTGAAATTGCCATTTTTATATATTGGAAGGATTAGATTTTGAGGAATAATTAAATGAGGAGCGTTTTTGTATAGAATTGCTCTTTCTTTTCCAACTGTTCTTACTAAACCAAATTCTAAAGATTTTAAATACCTTAATCCACCATGAATAAGCTTTGTAGATCGGCTTGATGTTCCTGAAGCAAAATCATTTTTTTCGATTAATAATGTACTCAATCCCCTAGAGGATGCATCTAAACAAATTCCAGCACCAGTGATACCTCCACCAATAACAATTAAATCAAACACTTGAGCACTATTGGCAGTTAAAGATTGTAATCTTCCATTAAAATTAAAGCAGTTTTCGTTAGTGGAATTATTGGTCATTTGTTGTGCATATGAATAAGGCTTTTTATGGCCTTGTTCCAAAGGTTTATTTTTTCTTCTCTAACCATTTCATCAATATTTGGCTTAAAAACAGCTTCAATTTTATGATTTTCCTTTAATTTTTCAAGTTGGAAATAGCCAGTCTGAATTCCTGCTAAATAAGCAGCTCCAAGTGCAGTAGATTCTATGGTTTTTGGCCGAATAACTTTAGTTTTTAATATATCGGATTGAAATTGCATAAGGAAATTATTTGCACAAGCTCCGCCATCAACAGCTAATGAATCTAAGACTATATTGGAATCTTTTTCCATAGCATTTAATACATCATAAGTTTGAAAAGCTAACGATTCTAAAGTTGCTTTACATAGTTCATTAATTCCAATATCTCTTGTAAGTCCAAAAACTCCACCTTTAACATTCATATCCCAATAGGGTGCTCCAAGACCAGAAAATGCTGGAACAAAAATTAGTTCATTTGTATTGCTTTTTTTTGCGTTTTGTTCTGTTTCAGCAGCATTGGAAATGATTTTAAGTCCATCTCTTAACCATTGTACTGCAGCTCCAGCAATAAATACACTTCCTTCTAAAGCATAGCAAACATTACCGTTTATTGACCATGCAACAGTAGTTAATAGACCATTTTTACTTGAAATTACTTGATCTTTTGTGTTCATCAGCATAAAACAGCCTGTTCCATAGGTGTTTTTAGCACTTCCTTTTTCAAAACAGCATTGACCAAATAGGGCAGCTTGTTGATCTCCAGCAACACCTGTTATTGGAATAGAAGTGTTTTCATATTCCCAATGTCCGAAAAGTGAAGAGCTTTCTTTAATTTCAGGTAAAATGGAATTTGGAATTGATAAAATGTTTAATAATTGAGCATCCCATTTTAAGGTGTGAATATTACATATTAATGTTCTTGATGCATTTGATACATCAGTGAAATGATTTTTTCTATTTGTTAAATTCCATATTAGCCAAGTATCAATTGTTCCGAACAATAATGAGTCGGTTTTGATTAGATCTTTGGCTTTTGGAACATTTTCTAAAATCCAATTGATTTTGGTTCCTGAAAAATAGGAATCAAGTACCAGTCCAGTTTTTTCTTTAAAGCAATCTTCATGACCTTGTTCAATAAGATCTTGACAATATTTTTTAGTTCTATTGTCTTGCCATACAATAGCATTGTAAACAGGCTTGCCAGTATTTTTATTCCATAGTACAGTAGTTTCTCTCTGATTAGTAATGCCTATTGAATCAATTTGATTGGCAGAAATATTGTTGTTTTTAAATAATTGCTTTAACGTTCCAAGCTGAGTTTCCCAAATTTCAATTGGGTTATGTTCAACCCAACCATTATTGGGGAAAATTTGAGTAAATTCCTTTTGCTCTACTGCAACAATTTCTCCTTTATTGTTGAATAATATAGATCTACAGCTTGTAGTCCCTTGATCTAAAGAGATAATGAATTTTTCCATAAGTAGATTAGTTGTAAACTAAAATACTGTTTTGTTTTAATAAAAAAGAAGAAAAATTTAAGGTTTTTTAACCCAATTGTAATTGAATTCACATTTATTAAATTCATCATTAATTTTAATAAATGTAGTATTCACTCTTTCGTTTACCCAAAGGGCTATTTCATCATATTGTTTGGAAGATAAAGCATAGCCTTGAATCATTTGATAGTCGTCTTGAATATTTGCTTTATGAGGTTCTGTTTGGTCTATTAGTTTTAATAGACGATAAGCAAAATCTCCAGTAGAATTTTCCATGTATATGGGTTGACTAATTTCTCCAATCGAAAGGTTTTTTATGCCAAGAAAAACCTGCTTGTCAATTTCCTGCATATCCCAAAACATAGAACCAGTAGTTTCATTGAATATTACTCCATTACTTCCTTTTGTGTTGTCATCAGTAGAGTGTTTTAGAACTGCTTTTTCCCAGCTAGTTTCATTAGATAATATAGATGATCGGATATTTTCAAGCTTAGTTTTTACATTCGCTAATTGATTTTCACTTACTTGTTTGCAAAGTAGAATGTGAGAACCATAGTATTGTTCACCTCTTCTTTTTTCAATTAGAGCAATGTGAAAGCCATAAGAGCTTTCAAAAATTTCTGAAACAGTGTTTAACGGTACGTTAAAGGCTACAGCATCAAACTGAGGGACAAAATCTCCTCTGTTAACCCAACCAAAATTTCCTCCGCTAGATTGAGTTCCAGGATCACAAGAATAAAATTCAGCAGCAACTGAAAAGCTAATCTCTCCATTGATTATTCGAGATCTAATTTTAGCTAATTTTTCTTTAATAGCTTGCTTTTGTTTTGCATCTACTTTAGGTTCAATTACAATTTGAGAGACTTGTACTTTGCTGTTTATAAATGGTATACTGTCTTTGGGAAAAGAATTAAAAAATTCCTTTACTTCTTTTGGAGAAACTGTAATTGATCCAGAAATTTCTTGCTGCATTTTTTGAGCTTTCATTCGGTCTTCAATTTGAACATAGAACTCATCTTTAATCTCTTCAATTGATTTGCCATAAAATTCTTCAAGCTCTGGGATTCCACCAATTTGAGCAGCGAAATATTGTATTCTCTGATCCAATTCTGTTTTAACCATGTCTTCTGTGACTTCCAAGCTGTCAATTTCTGCTTGATGAACCAAAAGCTGTTGAAACATTAATTCATCCAAAACCATACAACTAGTTTCTTCAGTAACCTCTATGCCTTGTTGTAAAGCTTGTAATTTTTGTGTTTCTATATCAGAAAGAAGAATAGATTTATCTCCCACAACAGCTACAATTTGATCAATAACTTTTTGAGAAAAAAAAGAAGAAAAGCTTGTAATTAGAAGTATTGAGAATAATAATTTAGTCATTGATGTAATTTTCAAATGAATTGTTTTTTAAAGCATCATTATAGAGGTTTAATCTTAGCTCTTTTCTTAACTCATTCATTCGCATGTTTAGTATAATACTTTTTATTTTTTCTTTTTCAAAACTTAAAGGAGAAATAGCGTCTTTAAGTTTAAAATCATAGATGTTTACAAAATAGATAATGTTATTTTCTTCAAAAAATAGTTTCTTTTTTTTAGTAATGAATTTTCTTTTATTGTAATCTTCAATAGGAACTTTTGCAATTAAATCATCAAAGTAAATCCATTCTTCATTATTTAGGTAAAGTTCAGAATTGTATGTTTGAGCAAATGTTCTTAGAATGTTTTCGTCATCTTCATTTTTTAAAAGATAGCTTTTTTTAATTTGATCTATTTCTGGGAGCGAATTATTGCACGTAAGAATTAAACATTTAACCAAGTAATCTTTTAAAATGAAATCATCTTTATGTTCGTCATAGTAAGTTAAGATTTCATCCTCTGAAATAATGGTATCTAAACGTTGATTGATGTACAACTCTTCGTATTCATAGGATAAAAGTGAAATTCGGTACTGTTCTAATTTTGAATCAACATTTTTTGTTTTTTCAGGAAGAAGCTCTTCTGCCTTTTGAAGAACCAGCTGATTTTTAATCCAATTTTGAACATATTGATTTAAAAAACTTAAACTATCTTCTTCATTTAGACCCACAGGAAAATTGTATTCAAGTTCAGACATGAATAGGATTTCATCACCTACACTAGCAATTTTAATTCCTTTTGTTTCAGAATCATTTGGATTACATGAAAAGAAAAAGCTAAATAGAAAGATATAGGAAAAAATTCTTTTCAATTAGTTGGGTTTATTTACAATGCTGTAAAGTACATCGTAATTGACTTCAATTTTATAGTTGTTTTTCAATTCATTTAGCCATTGTTTTTCTAAATATTCTTGATAAGCTGCAGTAATAGCACCTTCGGCTTCATGAATTTCTTTTGGGGAAGATGGAATTTCTTTAATATAGTTAACAAGATAAAACTTGTTTTCAAAAGTAAATGGTTTGTTAATACCACTTGAAATTTTAACACTTTTTAAAAAAGATAAATCACTTTTGTTTTTCTTGCCTTCTTCAAATTTAATGGTTAGTTGAGAGTCTTTGTTAAGGTAATTCAATATAGAATCATTCTTCAATTTACCTTTCTTTTTAAGTGAGTAAGCTTTTTTGATTGCTTTTTTATCAGAAGAAGAAAAAACTTCTAATTCTAAGCGATCCTCCCACATCCATTTATTTTTATTGTTATTGTAAAAATTTTTAAGTCCAGTAGTGTCTTTAATCGCTTTAGACCAGATCATTTGATCTGAGATTTCAAAAAGCAAAATCCCATCTCTATATTCTTTTAAAAGGGCTTTGAAATCAGGGTGTTTAATTTCAAGTCTTGATTTTTCAAAAGCCATTAATTTTCCAGTTACATAATTTTTATATTTATTATTAACATAACTTTCTAATTCACCCATATTTCTAGATTTAGTTCTTGCAAGGTGTTGCGCAAAATCAAATTGAGAATATGAAGAGTCTGCAAAAGAGAATAAAACATTTTCTAATTTCTTTTTGTTTTCAAGAACTAGGTTAGGGCCAAACCCTTTATTGTTTATTAACTTATAAATTGGTGCTAACTTTTCTAAGTTTTCAGAAAAGGAATACTCTTTTTTGAGTTTTGAAATGAATGTTTTTTTTGAAATTTCTGAACGTACATTTTTTTGAATTTTCATTTTCAATTCATTCTTTAAGCTTTTAAAATCTCCAAGTGGAACATAATCCAGTCTTTTAACAATGTGCCATCCAGCTGGAGTTAAAAATGGTGTAGAGATATCGTTATTATTTTCTAAAGAAAAAACAGCATTTTCAAATTCTTTATAATAGCTTCCAGAAGATTGAATCCAATCTAATTCACCACCTTTTCGTGCAGAATTTCTATCGTCAGAATATTCAACAGCAAGATCTTTAAAAGATTCTCCATTTAAAAGTTTTGCATGTATTTCATTGATTTTTTTCTCGTTGTTAGCCTTTTTTTGTTCACTATCATCTTCTTTAGTGCTAACCATAATGTGAGCAACCTTAACCTTGCCTCTTCCTTTCCTTGTTTGGTGTACTTCAATAATATGATATCCAAATTGTGAGCGAAATGGCATTGAAACCTCACCCACATTGGTATTGTAACAAGCGTTTTCAAATTTGTACACCATTCTGAAAGCACCAAAAAACCCTAAATACCCCCCATTTCTTTTAGCTGAAGGGTCTTCTGAAAACTTAGTTGCAGCTTCTTTGAAGGAGTATTTTTTGTTTGTAATGTTTCTTCTGATTGAACTGATTTTTTCATATGCCAAAAGTGTGTCTTTTGCAGACGCATTGGCATCTACTTTAACCAGGATATGACTAGCGCTAATTTCATTTACAGTTCGATAATAGGCCTCTTTGATTAAAGATTCGTTAGATGAAGTGTCTACAAGGTAGGGTTTTTCCAATTGAACTCTATAACCCTGAAGTTCAGTAATGAATTTGTTTACGGTGTCTAGTCCTAATTCTTCAGCTGCAGTTACCTTTAATTTAAAGTTTTTAAAAAGTCCAATGTATTCATCTAAATCTTCTTTTGTTGCAATATTTTCTTTTTTATTTTTCCAATAGATTTGTTCAAATTCAGATTTGAATACAGGGCTTCCATTAATTGTTAACAAAACATCTGAATCTTGTGCAGATAAGAAATTGAATTTAATAACAAATACAAATAATAAACTTATAAGGGTAATTCTCTTCATAATTTTTGGTATTGAAATTATCGTAGGTTATAATTTGGAGCCTCTCTAGTGATGGTAACATCATGGGGGTGCGATTCTTTAATGCCAGAATTGGTAATTCTAACAAACTGAGCAGATTTTAAATTTTCGATATTTTCAGCTCCACAATATCCCATTCCAGCTCTTAACCCACCAATTAGTTGATGCATAACTTCTTTAAGTTGTCCTTTGAAAGGTACTCTTGCAGAAATACCTTCTGGAACAAGTTTTTTGATGTCGTCTTCCGCATCTTGAAAGTATCGGTCTTTGGAACCTTTTTGCATGGCTTCTAAAGATCCCATTCCACGATATGATTTAAATTTTCTTCCTTCATATATAATTGTTTCACCAGGAGATTCTTCAGTTCCAGCAAACATTGAGCCAAGCATAACTGAATTTGCACCAGCTGCAATAGCTTTTGGAATATCTCCAGTAAACCGAATTCCTCCATCGGCAATAATTGGCACGTTGAATTTTTCCAAAGCCATGGCAACTTCAATGATAGCAGAAAGTTGTGGATAACCGACTCCAGCAATAATTCTGGTTGTGCATATTGATCCAGGTCCAATACCAACTTTAACGGCATCTGCCCCAGCATTAGCAAGAGCTATGGCTGCTTGAGCTGTTGCAATGTTTCCAACTATTACATCAATAGTTTTAAATTTCTTTTTAACGTCCTTAAGAATATCAATTACACCCTTAGAATGACCATGAGCAGTATCAATAACAATCGCATCAACACCAGCATCTACAAGTGCAGATATTCTAGAATAGGTGTCTGAAGTTACTCCAACAGCTGCAGCAACTCTAAGTCTTCCGAACTCATCTTTACAACTATTTGGATGTTCCTTGATTTTAATGATATCTCTGAATGTTATTAAGCCAATTAAGTGATTTTGTTTGTCAATTACAGGAAGCTTTTCAATTTTGTGTTTTTGTAATATGTCTTCAGCAATTAATAAATCTACTCCTTCATTTGCTGTAATTAAGTTTTTGGAGGTCATTACATCAGATACTTTACGATCTAATTTTTTTTCAAACCTTAAATCTCGATTGGTAATAATTCCAGCTAATTTTTTTTCTTTGTTTATAACTGGAATTCCACCAATCTTATTTTCTGACATTAAGTGTAAAGCATCAGAAAGACTAGCATCTTCAGAAAGCGTTATAGGGTCTAGAATCATTCCACTTTCTGATCTTTTAACTTTTCGAACTTCATTTGCTTGAGACTCAATAGACATGTTTTTATGAATAACTCCAATTCCACCTTGTTGAGCGATAGATATGGCTAAAGCATGCTCCGTTACTGTGTCCATTGCTGCAGAAACAATAGGAGACTTAAGTGTAATATTTTTTGAAAAATAAGTGCTTAAATTTGCGTCTCTAGGGAGTATTTCAGAGTAGGATGGCACTAATAAAACATCATCATATGTAAGGCCTTCACCAACGAATTTTGTGGAAATTTTTGACATAATGCAAATAAATAAGGTTCCAAATAAATTCTCGCAAATTTAATAAAAAAGAGATATAAATTGTAGGACACTAAATTTTATCTTTAATCAATGGTGTGTAATGACATTTCATTTAGAAAATTTGACAGACGGTAATGTCATTTGATTAGTTTTACTTAATTTAAATTGTTTAAAAAAAAGTATAAAAAAAATGATTGGTATGTTCCTATGTTAAATTATTAATTTCATATTTGAACTACAATTTAAAAGAGTAATGAAAAACATACTATTTTCAATATTGCTTTTGTTTGTTGCTACAGAATCTTTTTCTCAGCAAGATGCTTTATATAGTCAGTATATGTTTAATCAATTTACGATTAACCCTGCTTATGCTGGCTCAAGAGGAACTTTTAGTTCTGTTCTCTTGTACAGAAATCAATGGACAGGTTTAGATGGTGCTCCAAGCACATTAAATTTTTCTATGCATACTCCTTTTTCTAGTAAAAAGATGGCTTTAGGAATGAATTTTATTGTTGATCATATAGGTCCAACAAAGAATTCATCATTTATGGGTACCTATGCCTATCATTTAAAAACTTCTAAGGGTAAATTATCATTGGCTCTAAGAGGGGGTATTTATTCAAGCACTGTAAACAATAACCTATTGAATTTCTTTGACGGGAATGATGTTCATAATTCTGGAGGTGTTTCACAATCAATAGCACCTAATTTTGATTTTGGAGTTTATTATTACAGTTCTAAATTTTATTCTGGTTTAAGTGTTAATCATTTGTATAATAGTGACTTGATTTATCAAAACACTACTCAAACTCATTTCGCTTTAAATCGTCATATTTTCTTTAATACAGGAGGAGTTTTTGTACTTAATTCTAATTTGGTTTTAAAGCCTTCTGTAATGATTAGATATGTCAATGGAAGTCCCATAAGTTATGATTTAAATTCAGCTGTATTACTAAATGAAAAAATATGGATTGGTTTA
>PAZE01000014.1 GCA_002716065.1 Crocinitomicaceae bacterium
GAATAATTGATGGAAAAGATAGCGTAGGTTTCCTTGTTATGGTAAAAGAAGCATTGGAAAATCCTATCGAAAAAATTCTCGGGGGAAAAGATCCTAAGGATGTATTGTTTAGCTATTGATTTTTTTTAATAAGCTTTCTGCTGATTTTTTGTAAAATCCGTTTTTTTCAATTATGATTTCTAGTTGTTGTTTTGACTTTTTAGTTTCTCCTTTTGCATAAAGTGATTTTGCTGTATACCAAAAGGCTTCTTCGTTAAAAATAGTATAGCTATTGTTCAAGCAAGCACTAAAGTGTTCAATTGCTTTTTGTTGTTTATTGATGTTGTAGTAACAAAGTCCACTATAGAACAAGGCATTAATATCTTTAGGGTATTGCTTTAAAATAACTTTAAATTTTTTCAGAGCGCTTTTGAATTGATTTTTTCTAAAATCAAATAAAGCATTGGTTAAAAATTCGAAGTAAGGTGTTTCTTTTGTGTGAATTTGAAGTTCAAGTTCATTGTTTTTAGCTTCTTCAAAAGCTGCAGGGAGTCCAGTAAGTTCAAACTGCGGTACTTGCTTTACTATTGAGCCTCTTTGTTTATAATTGTAAACCAATAGTTCATGAACATATATGTGAGTTGAATTAATTATTGAGAGTGGTCTTTGGTAGTTGATGTTGATAACATCTAATTTCACAGCTTCTCTCATTTTCATTTTAATTTCCTGTTGTGTTCTTTCTTTTATGGTTTTTGTTTGTTGTTTCTCATTTTGTTGAATTTTAACTGGAGAATTAACAATTATCTTGGAAGCATTAAGCTGTTTCGGCTCTGGAATTACTTCTGCAACATCAATAGCTGAATCTGTAAGTTCCGTAATAACATTTGACAATGATGTTAGAGGTGTGTTTTGATTGCTATTGTCATTGTTGGTTATAAGAAAAGTTGATGCAATAATGATAAGTGTTGCTATTGCAGTAAAAATAAATCCATTTAAGCCATATGAAAAACCATTTATTTTAGCAGCTAACTTTTTTTCCATTTTTTCGAATGAAGCTATACTTCTTGGGGTGTTCTCAAATCCCTCCATTGCCTCCCTATTAAAATCATCACTTTCTATTTTACCTTCAATGATTCTATTTTCTTTTTCATTGAGATTTTCTTTAAGATATCTCTTTATTTCTTCTTTAGAGAGTTTGTTTTCACTATTGAATATGTTGTCAATTTTATTCATTTTAAATTTGTTCTTTCACCTTGATTTTAAGGTTTCTTTTTCCATTTTGGATTTCACTTTTTACCTTTTTCAATTCCCATCCAGTTTTATTAGCAATTTGCTGATAGGATAGGCCCTCAAGGTAGAAAAGAGTTATGCCAATCTTTTGATCTTCTTTTAGCTCTTGTAGACTATTTTCCAATTGATTTAAACGTAATTCTTTATTAAGCTTAAATGGTGTCTCCTGATAGTCTTGAGTAAAGTTTTCTGCTTGATCACTATTTGTTATATCAATTGTTTTTTTTCTTAATTGCATTAAACAGTAGTTTTTGGTAACACTATACAACCATGATTTAGGGTAGGTAATGGTGTTGTTTTTAAAATCAGTTAGCGATTTTTCAAAAATTTGCATCATAGCGTCTTCTGCGTCTGGAGTGTTTTTTAAATAGTTCAAACAAACACCATAAACCAAATGGGCATATCTTTTAAAGATGTACCCAAAGAACTTTTCGTTCTTGGTTTTTCTATAGCGAGCCATTAGTTCACTATCAGAAAGGTTAGCTATTTTAGTTCGATTGAAAATCAAATTTTATTCATAATTTCTTGCTCTTTCTTCTCTAAGTAGGTCAAAGTAGCTTTTAGTTTCTATAATTATCACTCCACCTGTCACATCTCCATATTGTGCAGGTACCCCTCCAGTATATACTGATAGTGATTGGATAGCAGCACCAGGAATGCCACTTATCCCAGAAGTTTTTACACCATCAATAAAATACTGAACTGCATCACTTCTTGCCCCTCTAACATATACATCTCCATTTTCATTTGTAGATACACCTGGAGCTGCTGTTTGAATGAGTTTGCTTATATCTCTAAGTACAGCACTTCTTTTTAATTCTTGTGCTCCAATTGTGAATACACCAGTTTCATTGGGGTCAATTAATTTTTTTCCACCATAAGATGTAATACAAACATCATCTAATACAGAGGTTAAGTTAACAGGGATTACACCTAAAAGAATAACGTCATTTGGTTTTACCATTATATCTTTTGTTTGACTTTTTATCTCTCCTAAATAGGAAATGTTTACAGTGTATGTTCCAGGGTTTAAAGGTTTAATTTTAAATTTCCCTTCAGTATCAGTAGTGCCTCCAAATTTAGTTTCACCTATTTTTACGTAAACATGAACACCGGGGATACCTTCTTTTTCAGATTCGTCAATTATTTGACCTTTTATTTCACCAAAGGTATTCTGAGTGTAACCAAAGGCAGCTATTGCTATTAAAAGGAGCGTTGTTATTTTCTTTTTCATAGTCTTATTTTTTGTTTTTGCTATTAAGATGCAAAAGCAAAAAAAATCCATAAAAAGATTTAGAAAATGCGGAAATAACAGAGAAACAGAATTATTTAATAATAAGTTTTTTACAAACATTATTAATGCTAACCAAATAAATTCCTTTACTAAAATTAGAGATGTCAATTGAATTTTTTCCTGGGCTTACTTGTTGTATAAAACAGACTTCACCTATTGAAGAAAAAATCTTCACATTGGAATGATAGCTAATGTTTAGTTGTAAAACAGATGAATTACATGGATTAGGGTAAATGGAAAAGTCAGTATCTATATTTTGAAAATAGGTACTTGTAATCTCATCAATATCATCAATATCTCTTGGTAATATTTTATAATTCCCAAAACTGTAATCGATAAGTCCTGAAACATCATAAATAGCATTTAAAGTTGGAGTAAAGGGAAATATAAAATCATCTACATTACAAGGGCCAGATCCATCATTAATGGTCCACTCACCAAACCCAGCATTGGCATTGGTACAAGTTGCCGAAACAACTGAAACAAGACAACCTTCAAATTTTTCAGAATTTGCTTGACTGCTTGATATGATATTTGTTGTGAATGTATTTCCCTGAGAAACTACCGTTAAATTAGTGATGTTTTTCAACTCAGTTAGCTCAAAAAATTCATCAACTTCGCAGGAAAGCGTAACTGAGTCACCAGCAACAACAGTTGAAATAGAGTCGTAAACATAAACTCCACTCCAAGGGCCAAAGCCACTTTGAAGGTAATAAGTACCATCGGTTCTAACATAAGTAACAATTCCGCCAGTGTTTACTTGTTGGCCAGTATATGGAGAATTTGCTGGGGATGAAGTGGTGAACTGAATATCGTAAATGGAAACTATTGTTGGTCCTGAAGCACCTTCACTTATAATAATATCATCAATTTCATAAGTGCTTCCATCCGAAGATCCCCCTTGATATTGAAAAGCTATAGTGACTGAGCTAGCAGATGAAGCTATATAAGGGCTAATATCTAAATCTCCTGAGTTGACAAAATTCCAGCTACTAATGTCTGAATCCATATTAAGAAATGAAGTGATATCCGTCCATGATGGTGATGCAGATGAAGCATAGTCTGTAGAAATTAATACGTTTAGATCGGCCCCAGAAAATCGTTTTACATTTTCAAAATTTAAATTAGGAGCAGTAGCTAAAGATAAATCGATAACTGGGCTTATTAGCCATGTTTCCATTGGACTATTGGATGATGTTGAGTTGTTGTAATTAGATACTTTTGCAAAAGCATCTCCGCTAAAATCTGAATGATACCAGTCGTATCCATCTGGATGAGCAGTTACAACTTGTGTCGTCCATGCATTGTTTTGGGTTAATGTTCCTCCAGAAGGTTCGAAATCTTCAGAGAAATAAGTTTGTGCAAAAGAGCTGATTCCAAAGCAAAGAATAAATAATGTTATGGTATTTTTCATTTTTGTTTAGTCTTGAATAATAATGTTGTCAATTTCCCACGTTGCACCATCAAAGTCAGAACCACTATACTTAAAAGCAATAGCTGTAGTTGTTGATATGTAAGGAGATAAGTCAATGTTTCCGCTATTTACAAAGTTCCAATCACCAGATTCAATATCCCAAACTGGAACATTTCCTGTGATATTTTGCCATGTCCCTTGAGAATTGGGATTGCTAGATCCATCATAGTCTGTAGATATATATAATTCTAATGGATCTCCAGTAAATCTAGTAACATTGTCAAAAGTTAAATATGGAGCAGTTGTAGTAGATAAATCAACTAGCGGAGAAACTAACCAGCTTTCGCAAGCATAATTGTTTCCATTGTCATAATTACTTGCAACAGCAACAGGGTCAGAAGTTCCGAAAATTCCCCATTCTCCCCAGTTTTCAGTGGTTGTTGTTCCAACCCAAAAGCTCCCCCAACCTCCAGAAGTAACTAAACCATCGTTAAAGTCTTTACTTAGAATATATCCGGAGCCACCTCCACCACCACCTCCAGTGGTGTCACAACGAGCTTCAGTAAGCTGAACTTCATTAATGTCTCTTATGTATAGCTGAATGTCATTCCCGAATACGCCAACAATTGCTATTATAGAGCCATTGCCATCAGGAATAACACTTCCTGCAAAGTTGGCATAACCACTAGTTCTGACTAAAATAGTATTGCCACTGCAGTCGGTTAATGTTCGATTTTCACTAAACTGATTGATTGGGTCGGCATAAGTATAACCAAGCTCGTCTGAGATAAACTCTACATCGTTTAGCTCAACTAAGTATCCTTGTAATGCAGGGGATATTTGATCAACACTATAGGTTGAAGGTTGAATAAACTTTTGAGTGGCCTGCTTTACAATATTATTATCTACATCAACAGAATCTAGCTGAATCATTCCGTTATAATCACTAAGAACAGTTCCATTTAAATTTATCCGAATAGAATCTCCGATATATAATCCGCCAGAAGCAAGAAGTCGAAGTCGAATAGCACCTGTTTGGTCTTGAATGTAAGCTTCTTTATAAAAATTCCCATCAGTTTCTTCTGAAGTAACATTGGCAAAAATGTTGTAATCTTCAGTAATAGATAAGTCTGTCCCAGGATACATAGCCTTTAGCTGTGCAATGGAAATTACATCTCCTTGAGCAACAACATCAATTGGAGGATTGTCGTATTGTTTTCTACAAGAAGAAAATACAACAGTGATTGCTATTAGAAAAAGTAAACTATTTTGTAGGATTGTTGTTTTCATAATTTAAAATAAGTAACTAAGCATTGCAAAGTAGGTTAAGCCATACATGTAGCCATATTTATTGGGAAATCTATCTATATCACTAATGTCGTAACGAAGTTGTTCGTATCCACCAGTTCTAAACTGTGTGTTGTTAAGTAGGTTATTAACGTTAATATTTAATCTTACATACGAATTGTATTTATGAATTTTCCAGCTTTTTCCTCCATAAATATTAAGTGTATATCCGTTTTCTAGTTTTTCAGGGTCTAGAATTTGACTTACTTGAGGATCTGTTGTAACATATAAAGCAATAGCCTCTTGAGTTCGTCTATCTGGATTTGGTGGCATGTATATTTCAGCAAAATAATTAAAGTTAGCTCCTACATACCAGTATTTTGGAGAATTGTATTTAAAACCTATTGAAGCAGCAGTTTGAGGCATACCACCAATTTTATAATTTTTAAGATAGATGGTTTTGTTCTCCGCTACTATTTCTTGAGAATTATCTCTAGTGATTGTGGCCAAGGGCCTAGAATTGTAAAGGTAGTCACCCATGGTAAAAGCCCCACTTACTTGCCAAGAGCTTGCTATGGTTTTTTCTACTCCAATTTCAATTCCAGTGAATAGCTGATCAACATTTGTCATCATATAATTAACAAATGTTCTGTATTCATCATGATAGAAAGAACGTGCCCAAGTTTGGTCATTTACCTGAGAGTAAAAGGCTGAAATTTTTCCTTTAAAATTAGGATAACGAACATTATAGGTTAAATCTGCACCCAAAGAAGTAGTGCTTTCTAGATTTGGAACTAGTTGATCTCTTGTTCTTGGGGATACATATGCATTTCTAACATATGGAGCATCTGTCTTATACATCCCATTAAGTGACAAGAAGTGTCTGCCAGTAATTTTATATAGCGCCCCTATTTTAGCTCCATAGTTAGAGAAATTAGTTTTTGGAGATTCACCTAAAGAGTTATCTGGGAACCTTCCATTTTGCATTTTTCCGTCTCTGTGAAATTGTGTCGTTGATCCAGTTAGACCAATATAAAAATCAAATTTTTTGAATTTACCTTCAATTTGAGAGAAAAGACTGTTTTTATTCACGTGAATATTGTAATCGTAACCAAACCGATCTCCCTCTCTTATTATGTTGTTGGTGTTTTGTAAATCATTTTGAGCAATAGTTTGATCTTCAAAATCTTGTTCTGCAAATTGGTCAACATCAATCCAGAAATCACCGCCAAGTAAATCGTCCATAAGCTTGTAATTGTGGCTAGTGTATCTGTCAATATTGATTCCTAATGTTAGGGTAAGAAAGTCATTTAATTTATGATTGTAGATGGAATTGATTCCAAATTGACGAGGATCTAATCGATATTCTTCTACTATGTACTTAGATCTATTTTCGGTGAGTGTTGTTCCTTGAGCTCCATTTGGGTCAATAACAGTATAGAGATTTTTGTAGTTGGCATTATACATACCATCCCAATTTAATTGGGTAGTGTTGGGATTGTTATTTTGCCAATTTTGCGTAACAGAAGCCATCATCTGAGGATCGTCAACAAAGTAGCTGGGTAAATATTTGTAGTAGTCGGGTCTTGGGTCTTGAGCATCGTACCAATTTAGATTGGTGTTCCCTGTTTTTCCATAAACAGCATACATAGTGGTAGTTAGCTTGATTTTTTCGTTTGGAGTCCAATAATGAGACAATAACGTATAGGGTTTGTGATTGTCTCTTAAACGAGCATTTCTTTTCATTTGTGTGCCATCTGACTGTGTTTGATAGCCCCAATAGGGGTTATAGTAATTGTTCCCAGTAAGATCATATACCTCCTGAAGAGCAATACCCTGTCTTGCTTGAACAGTTGGAGCAGCAAAACCAACCAAGCTTATGCTGTGAAAAGAATTTATTTTTTTTTCAATTCCAAGTAAATAGCTCATTGCACTGTAATAGGTACCTTCAATGTATCCTTCATCAGAAGTTCTTGCAGATAAACATGCAGAAATAGCCCACCCTTTATCATTAAGTCCCGAATTGAAGGAATACATAAGTCTATTTCTGTAGGCTCTATTGGTGGAAGCATAAGAAATACGATGACCGCTTCTTTTGGAAGATGGACGAAGAGAAATGGATGAATATCCTGAAAGACCACCAAATGTGCTTTCAGAAGAAGATATACCATTTCTAACCTCTGGGTATCTAGTCATATCATTTAATCCACCCCAATAGCTCCATATTGCCCAACCACTTTCAGGGTCATTTACAGGAAGTCCGTTTAAAAGAAGGCTAGTATGTTCTGAACTGTATCCTCTAAATCTAAATCTGGCAGCACTAAAGTTAAAACCTACTTGAGAAGCATATACATCTCTTGAGGATTGTAAAAGACCGCTAATGTCTTGCGATTGAGATTCGTTTTCTAGTAAATCTGCAACTGTAGTAAATACGGGATTAAGGTTAAAAATGGTGTCTGAATTGTTGGTTGAATCCGATTGAGAAAAAATTGACATATAATTAACAAAAGTTAAAAGAAAGATGCCAAAAAAGGATTTACAATTCATTAAGGTATAAATTTTGTTAAGAATAAGTGTTTGTTAACTTTTTTTGAATGTATAACAAAAATAAGCTTTTATTAATATCTTCGAAATCATGAATGTTAAGACGATATTTTCCCTTCTTTTTCTTTTTCCTTTAATTGGAATTTCTCAAGAAATTGATCATTCTAAACAAGTTGAGGTTGCTTGTTTTGCATTTTATAATTTAGAAAATCTCTTCGATACAATTGTAGATCCCGATACCAATAAAATTTTGCAAGAAGATTTCACTCCTGCTGGCAAAAAAAATTGGAATTCCAAAAAGTACTTTCATAAGTTAAATAATCTAGCTGAGGTTATTAGTAAGTTAGGAGTTTCTGATGCTTCTCCTGATGGGCCTAATGTTCTTGGTGTTTGTGAGATTGAAAATAAAGCAGTATTAGAAGATTTAGTCGCTAATTCTAAAATTGCAAAAAGAAATTACAATATAGTGCATCATGAAGGTCCCGATAGAAGGGGTATAGACTGTGCTTTTTTATATAACCCCAACTATTTCAAGGTTGAATCTAGTAAATCCTATAGGCTTCGTATGCCTAATGATTCTTTATTTGCATCCAGAGATCAGCTTTTGGTAAGTGGTAGTTATCTTGGAGAGAGAATGCATTTTCTTGTTCTTCATTGGCCATCTCGCAGAGGTGGAGAAAAAAAGAGTAGGCCAAAAAGGATACAAGCGGCAAAGCTGTCAAGGAAAATTACAGATTCAATTAAAGCTGTAGATGAAAAAGCTAAAATTATTATTATGGGTGATTTGAATGATGATCCTGTATCTAGTTCAGTAAAAGATTTTATTAAGGCTGTTGGTGATGTAAATAGTGTTAGTGAGAACAATTATTACAATTGTATGTATGATAAATACAAAAAAGGAATTGGCTCACTAGCTTACAGAGACAATTGGAATCTATTTGATCAATTTATTCTTAGTCCATCATTGGTTAATCCATTAAATGATTATTCAAATTTTAAGTTTTTCTCTTCTACAGTTTACAATAAGAGTTACTTAAAACAAAAAGAAGGTAATTTTTCAGGATATCCTTTTAGAACTTATGTTGGATCCAATTTTATGGGAGGATATAGCGATCATTTTCCGGTTTATATTTATTTAGTTAGAGAAAAATTAAAATGATGATTAGAGTTAAGTTTTCTTTTTTACTGCTGTCTTTTTTTATTTCTGTTGCTGTTTTTTCTCAAGAGTCTTTAAAGGTGATGTATTATAATCTATTGACATTTCCTCAAACTCAACCAGATAGAATAGATACGTTAAAAAAAATAACTGGCTATGTTCAGCCTGATATTTTTGTTGTAAATGAATTAAATTCTTTTAGTGGTGGAGTACAAATTCTTAATAATGCGCTAAATACTAATGGTATTCAATATTACTCTAGTGCAGTGTTTTATGATGGACCTGATACGGATAATTTACTTTTTTACAATTCCAATAAGCTTGGATTAATTTCTCAGTATCAGGTTCCAACAGTTCTAAGAGATATAAGTGAGTATGTGTTGTATTATAAGGACCCTAATTTATCGATATCTCAAGATACTACTTTCTTGTATTTTTACTCTTTACATCTAAAGGCTGGTAGCCAGCAGCCAGATATGAATCAGCGCTTTCAGGAAGCTCAGGCATTGTCTAATTATTTAGTTCTGAAAAATAGAACTTCCAATTTGTTTGTTGGAGGTGATTTTAACATCTATCAGGATACTGAGCAGGCGTGTCAGGAGGTGTTAAATGGGTCAAATGTAACTTTGGTTGATCCAGTAAATAAAATGGGGAGCTGGCACAATAACATCGGGTATCAATCTTATCATACGCAATCTACAAGAGTGAATACTGGATATGCAGGTGGATCATCTGGGGGTATGGACGATCGATTTGATTTTATTTTTGTATCTCCCGATGTAATGTCTGGAAGTTCTGGAATAGAATATATCGAGAATTCCTATACAGCAGTTGGTCAAGACGGTCAGCATTTTAATGGTATAATTACAGTTCCTACCAATAATGCTGTTCCTGAAGCTATTGCTTCTGCATTGTTTTACATGAGTGACCACCTCCCGGTTGTAATGGAAATACTTATTGGAGGCGATGTTGGATTAACTACTGCAGATGAAAAAATCTCTGCTGTTTATGTTGACCAATACAGTCATTTACATATTGATTTAATAAATGGAGTTGAATGTAAGGAGCTTTCAATTTTTGATTTGTATGGAAGAAAAGTCTATTCAAAAAATTATCTTTCTACCAAAAGCATAAATGAAAATATTGAATTTCTTCCCATAGGAATTTACATTGGTTCTCTTTTAATTGATGGAAATTATACTAACTTTAGGTTCTTATTAACCAATTAACTAAAAATGAAAAATTTAAATTTTAAATTACCATTGGTATCTCTTGTGCTAATTCTATCAGTGGTGATGTTTTCTTGTAAAAAGAAAAAAACTGCACCTACTATAACTCTTAATGGATCTTCTTCAATTGCCCTTTGTCTTGGGACGGAATATGTTGAAGCTGGAGCTTCAGCAACTGATGCATATGGTGATCCTGTTGATGTTATAATCACAGGTGCTGTAAATACTGCTCAAGTGGGAACTTACACAGTTGAATATACTGCAACAGATAAAAATGATAATGTAGCTACTGAGCAAGTGACGGTAAATGTTGACATTTGTGTTAGCAGCATGTTGGCAGATTATACGGTTAGTCACGATTGCCAAATTGATTTATCGGTAACTCAAATTGATTTGGTTTCAGATAATCAGTCTGTAATTGCTGGTCCTACTGAAAATGAGTTTGTTATTGATGGCTTTAATGCTTTTGTAAATCAAGTACCAGGTATAATTAATGGAGCAGCTGTTACTATTCCTTCTAATACGTATACTGTAAGTATTCCTTTAGTTGGTGGTATTGATATCACTATTTTTGGTTCAGGAACAATTAACGAAATAGGTACAGAAATGGCAATTACCTATACTTACGATGCTGGTCTTGCAGGTAGTGGAACTTGTTTAGCAACCTATACTAAACAATAGTATATCTGATTTTAGATATTTTTCAAAAGCCTCCATTGGAGGCTTTTTTTATGCTATAAAGTCGGTTACTAGCTCATAAAAGTCCAAGGGGTTTTCTGCATGAAGCCAGTGGCCTGCGTTATAGACGGTTTCTATTTCAGAATTAGGGAAAATTTCATGTAGTAAATCAAAATCCTCCTCTAGAATATATTTAGACTTTTCACCTCTAAGAAATAGGGTAGGTGTAAGGCTAATCTCCTTAGGCATTTCTTTAAGAATCTCAGGCATTTGTTCTACTAGTACATCAAGATTCATTCTCCAACAAAGCAGTCCTTTTTCTTTCCAATATAAGTTTTTAAGTAAAAATTGCTGAACTCCCTCTTCTTTTACATAATTAGTAAGCAGTTTTCTAGCTTCAGACCTAGATGAAGTTTCTTTAAGATTTATTGATTGAAGCCCTGCAATAATATGCTCGTGGTGCATAGGGTATTTTTTAACACCAATATCTGCAACAATAAGTTTTTCAATGTGAAATGGAAATAGTTGAGCTACTCTTATGGCTACTTTCCCACCCATAGAATGACCTAGTAGATTTACTTTCTCAAGTTTATCTGAAAGAATTAGCTCATTGATGTCATTGGCCATTAGCTCATAGCTAAAATCTATAGAATGAGGGGAGTGCCCATGATTTCTAAGATCAATTAAATAAACCTGAAAATCTTCACTAAACTTCTTACCAAGAGTTTGCCAATTATCTGACGATCCAAATAATCCATGAAGAATAAGAAGAGGTTCTCCAGAACCGTATTTTCGATAGTTTAATTGCATAGCTCAAACAAATATTTTTTTATCGTTTTTTCCATTCCATAGATTAATGCATCTGAAACTAATGCATGTCCAATAGATACTTCCATTAGATTGGAGATGTTGGATTTGAAATAGTTTAAATTTTCCAAGCTTAAGTCATGGCCAGCATTAATTCCAATATCTAGCTGATTGGCAATTTCAGAAGCTTCAATAAATGCGGCTATAGCATTGGATTTATTTTTAGAGAAGTTATTAGCATAGCTTTCAGTGTAAAGCTCAATTCTATCCGTAGAAGTATTTTTGGCACCTTCTATTAGCTCAATTTGAGGATCAACAAAAATAGAGGTTCTTATCCCTTTGCTTTTAAATAGACTAATGGTTTCAATTAAAAAATCCTTTTCTTTTAATGTGTCCCAGCCATGGTCTGAGGTAAGTTGATTGTTGTTGTCTGGCACCAATGTTACTTGATCTGGAATTACATCTAATACTAAGTCAATAAACTTTTTTTCTTTAGGATTTCCTTCGATATTAAATTCCGTAGTAACTACTTCTTTTAATGCATATACATCTTTGTAGGTAATGTGTCTTTGGTCAGGTCTTGGGTGGACAGTAATTCCTTGAGCACCATAACGTTCAATTAATTTGGTGAACTCAATTAAATCTGGAGTATTTCCTCCTCTAGCGTTTCTTAACGTAGCTATTTTGTTAACATTTACACTTAGCCGAGTCATAATAAAGATTAAGTTTTAACGCAAAATAAAACTAAAGAAGTTAGAATTCGTATTTTTAAACCGAAATTAATGGTAAATGTTAGCAGTAGATTTAATTAAAGATGATGTTCCGCCAATAAAGCCGTATGAGTCTTTGGAAAAAGCGCTTAATTGGATGGATGAATTTAGGGTGAGTCATCTGCCTGTAGTTGATGGAGGTATTTACTATGGTTTGGTTTCCGATAGTTTAATATATGACAGTAATCAACCTGATTTGGCTGTTTCTGAGCTTAATTTGTCAAATCATAGAATATATGCTTTAGAGAGAGCTTTCATTTTTACAGAGTTATTCAATTGCTTATTGAGCACAAGTTAAGTGTTGTCCCTGTATTAGATAGAAGTGAAAGATATCTTGGTTTAACAACGATTTCAAATCTCATGAATCATCTCACAAAATCAGCTTCTTTTTCAGAAACTGGAAGTGTGATTGTGCTTGAAATGAACCAATTTGATTATTCAATTGCGCAGATTGCCCAAATTGTTGAAAGTAATGATGCTAAAATATTNAGCAGTTACATTACCTCGATCAAAGACTCAAAGTTGGTGGAGGTTACCATTAAAGTAAATCGAAAAAATATTGAGCCTGTGCTTCAAACATTTTTCAGGTATGATTATACCATTAAGGCTTCTTTTTCTGAGGATGATTTTGAACTTGACATGAGAAAACGATTTGAAGGATTAATGAAATACCTAAATATTTAGCATTGCTTTATGAAAATTGCTGTTTACGGAAATAAATTTAACAAAGATGCGGCTCCATATGTTAAGGAGCTTTTTGATTTATTTTATGCCAGTAATGTTGATGTGTTTTTAAATGATAAACTGGCAGAATACTGCTCTCAATTTTTTTCCTTTTCTAATACACCCTATATTCGAAAAAAAGAATTGCTTTTAGACTCAGACACAGATTTTCTAATTAGCCTAGGCGGTGATGGTACTATTTTAGACACCATAACTACAGTAAGAGATACCAATGTCCCTATTCTTGGAGTTAATACTGGACGTCTTGGCTTTTTGGCCAATAATACTAAAGAAGAGGTTGCTTTTTCAGTTAAGAATTTGCTGGAAAATAAGTTTACNATTGACTCTAGAACGCTGTTGAGTCTGCATTCTGATGCTTCTTTCTTTGGAGATGATAACTTTGCGCTTAATGAGTTTACTCTTCATAAAAAAGATTCNTCAACGATGATTACCATTCATGTTTCAATTAATGGTAAATTTTTAAATTCTTATTGGGCGGACGGAATTATAATTGCTACGCCAACAGGATCTACTGCATACTCTTTGTCATGTGGCGGGCCTTTGCTTAGTCCAGGGTCAGATAATTTTGTTATCACTCCAATTGCTCCACACAATTTAAATCTACGTCCTCTTGTTGTTAAAGATAATGTCGAGATTTCTTTAACCATGGAGGCTAGAGATAAGGAACTTTTAACCACCTTAGATAGTCGATCTCAAACTATAAATAAAGATGTAAAATTGGGCTTAAATAAGGCTAATTTTATGATTAACCTAGTACAATTTGAGGGTCAAAACTTTTTTTCTACTATTAGAAATAAGCTGTATTGGGGTAAAGATGTTAGAAATTAATTTTTAACTCATATACAATAAACTCAAGTTCAATTACTTTGTAAGTAAATTAGTTTATTTTTGTTTTGTATTTATTTTCTTCAAATGAGGAATTTTTTATTCTATATAGCATTACTTTTTTCTGCTCAGCTTTCTGCTCAAGAGCCTGAGATAGGTTTGTTTGTAGGTAATACCTATTATATAGGTGATTTAAAACCTTACAGTCATTTTTCTCAGCAAGACTTTGTTGTCGGAGGTGTTTATAGAAATAACCTTCCAAATGAAAGAGTAGTGTTTAGAATGAATTTTCTGTATGGCCGTGTTCAAGGGGATGATTTTGAATCTGGTATAGAGTGGCAGGTAAATAGAAATTTAAGCTTTAGATCTTCTATTATTGAAATCGGACCAGTTATTGAAGTTAATTTTTTTCCTTATAAGCTGGGTCAATCGGAGACTAATAAACCCAAGTTTGGAACGCCCTATTTTTTTGGTGGAATTACCTACATGAGGATGAATCCAAAAGCTAATTATGATGGAGAGTGGATAGAATTACAGCCCTTAACAACTGAAGGTCAGGGAACTTCTCAGAATGATCGTAAGCCCTATTCATTAAGTCAGATTTCGATTCCATTTGGTATTGGAGCTAAGCTAAATCTTTCTAATCGAGTGGCTATTTCTTTAGAATATGGGCTGAGAAAAACTTTTACAGATTACTTGGACGATGTGAGTGGATTATATCCTAATCAAGCTTTGCTTTCCCAGGAAACTGGAACAAATTTGTCTGCAGCACTTAGTGATAGAAGTGCTAATCCAGATGGTCTAAACAATTCAAATTATGGTCTTCAAAGAGGTAATCCAAACAACAACGACTGGTATTCATTTAGTGGATTTATACTTACCTTTTCACTTGTTAAAAAGACCAGTTGTCCAACATGGTAAAAAAGATTTCTTTTTATCGGAAAATTTTAAGAAATTCGCCCATTATTTTTCATGAGCTATAAGTCACAAATACTATCTGATAAAGTACCTCAGCATGTTGCCATTATAATGGATGGTAATGGAAGATGGGCCAAACAGCAGGGGGAAGTTCGTATTTTTGGACATACTAACGGAGTAGATTCTGTTCGATCAGTAATAACCGCGTCTGGAGAGATAGGGGTTAAGTACCTTACTTTATATGCTTTTAGTACAGAAAATTGGAGTAGACCTAAGGAGGAAATAGATGGATTAATGAATTTATTGGTTCAATCCATTACTGATGAGTTGGAAGAAATGAATGAAAAGGGTGTTCGATTACAAACTATTGGAAACATTAAAAATCTTCCTGATTCCTGTCAGAAAGCGCTAAAAGAAGCTATTGAAAGTACTAAAGACAATAAAAAACTAACACTTATTCTTGCGCTTAGCTATAGTTCAAGATGGGAAATAACTAATGCCATTTCTAAAATGGCTAAAAATATTGAGGATAATAAGTTGTCTTCTGATGAAATAAATGAGCAATTAATAAGTTCTTATCTTTCAACCGCTAATTTTCCAGATCCAGAGTTGTTAATTAGAACAAGTGGAGAAAGTAGAATTAGTAATTTTTTAATGTGGCAACTTGCGTATACTGAATTGTTATTTACTGATACGCTTTGGCCAGATTTTGATAAAGAGTGTTATTATAAGGCAATTGTTGATTTTCAGAGAAGAGAAAGAAGATTTGGGAAAACAACAGAACAATTAGATGATAATGAGATTAATTAGGCTAATCATACTGCTGTTTTTATTTTCAGTGAATTCTGGTATTTGCCAATTGAATTCTATTGATTACATGACTCCCAAAGAATATACAATAGCTGGTATTGTAGTTGATGGTATTCGTAATTTAGACCATAATTTAATTATC
This sequence comes from Crocinitomicaceae bacterium, assembly GCA_002716065.1. Lineage (GTDB taxonomy): Bacteria > Bacteroidota > Bacteroidia > Flavobacteriales_D > Parvicellaceae. The sequence goes on from PAZE01000014.1 coordinate 15,888, forward strand.
CAAAAGTCTGATTTGCAGAGAGGGGCTAAGATTACTGTTCCTGGCGAAGAAATTTCTAGTGCCATACGAAATTTATGGAATGAAAATTTATTTTCTGATGTTCAGATATTGGCTGATAAAATTGTGGGAGGGGATATTTTCTTGGTTATCAAACTTCAAGAAAGAGAGCGTCTCTCAAGGTATAGCTTCAAAGGGGTTTCTAAGTCTGAAGGTGATAACCTAAGAGAAGATTTGGACTTGTTTAGTGGTAAGATTGTTACAGACGATTTATTACTAAGGGTTCGTCAAACAACAAAAAACTATTTTGTAGGAAAAGGATTCCTTCATTGTGCTGTTGATGTGGTGGTAGCCAAAGATACTTTGGTGAACAACAGTGTAATGATGAAGATTAATATTGCTAAAGGCAATAAGTTTAAAATTAATGCCATTACCATTACAGGAAATAATGCTTTAGCTTCTTCTAAGTTAAAACGACAGATGAAGGATACTAAAGAAAAGAAGTGGTATAAGCTTGGTTTAGGTTCTAAGTTTCAGTACTCTACTTTTAAAAGTGACAAGCAAAAAATCATTGATAAATATCATGAGCTTTCTTATAGAGATGCACAAATCACCTTTGATACAGTATATAATTTTGATGAAAATTCTGTTAACATTGATTTAACTATTGACGAGGGAAGTAAGTATTACATTAGGAGTATTAAATGGAGTGGTAATTTAAAATATACTTCAGGTCAGTTAGATACTGTTTTAGGAATTAAAGCTGGTGATGAATACAATCAGGCAACGTTAGATGCTAGATTATACATGAACCCTAACGGAAATGATGTAAGTTCATTGTACATGGACGATGGTTATTTGTTTTTTCAAATAACACCAATTGAAAAGAGTGTTACCAATGATTCTGTGGATTTAGAATTTAGAATTTACGAAGGCAAGCAGGCTAGAATTAAAAACATTACTATAAAGGGTAATACTAAAACTAGTGACCATGTTATTTTAAGAGATATGTATACACATCCAGGAGATTTATTTTCTAGAGATGCTATAATTCGAACTCAACGTCAGCTTGCTCAGAACGGTTATTTCGATCCAGAAAAATTGGGCGTAAATCCCAACCCAAATCCTACTGATGGAACAGTTGATATTGAATATGTTGTGGAAGAAAGACCAAGCGATCAAATAGAGCTTTCAGGTGGATGGGGTAATGGTAGCATAGTTGGTACACTGGGAGTTTCCTTTAATAATTTTTCTATGCGAAAAATATTTAAAAAAGATTCCTGGTCTCCGCTTCCTGCAGGTGATGGTCAAAGATTAAGTATTAGAGCTCAGTCTAACGGATATTTCTTTCAGAGCTATAACATGTCTTTTACTGAACCTTGGCTAGGAGGTAAAAAACCCAATTCTTTAAGTGTTTCAGTATATCACTCATTACAGGCCTACGATAGAAAATATTACACTGATTCTACAGATTCCGATGGAAATAGAGTGGAAAATTTAGACCGTAGAGTAATTAAGATTACTGGGGCATCTATTGGTCTTGGTAAGAGATTGAAATGGCCAGATGATTATTTTAGTGTTTACTATGAATTGGGATATCAATATTATGAGCTGAATAATTTTGGTAATGTTTTTAGTTTCTCTGACGGTTATGTAAACAATCCTTATGTTCAATGGAATATTTCTAGAAACAGTATAGATCAGCCGTTATATCCAAGAAATGGTTCTTCTATTTCATTAACATTGAAATCAAGTGTTTATCCTTACTCCAGAGTAAATGGATTTGACAACCACAGCGATTTGGATGATCAACAGAAGTATAAATTTCTACAGTACAATAAGATAAAGTTTACCACCTCTTGGTTTACTTCCCTTTCAAAGGATAAAAAGTTAGTGCTTAATGCTAGAATGGGCTTTGGTTTACTTAATGGTTGGAACCGTGATCTTGGAGCCCCTCCATTTGAACGCTTTTATCTTGGAGGAAGTGGATTATCCGGGTTTAACTTAGATGGAAGAGAGATCATTGCATTAAGAGGTTATGATGATCAAACACTTTCTACAACAACAGGTGATCGTCTAATCAGTAAGTACACCATGGAGTTAAGATATCCACT
>PAZE01000015.1 GCA_002716065.1 Crocinitomicaceae bacterium
TTCTGTTTTTTTTCATGAAATATAAGGGAACGATCTTGGTCAGATATGATGCAATGATTATCAAAAAATTCAAAAGCTAAATTTTCAAAACGAATCAATCTAAAAGCTTCAATTTTAAATAGTGGTTTTTTAATGCCAGCATTTTTAATCCTTCTTTCCATTCCTTTCGAAAAAGCATCCATGTAATCCAGTGTCTTTTTATATTGGTGTTCATCTTGAACATAGGAAACACAACGAATAAGCTGACAATAAATATGATCGGGCTGAATGGTTTGAATTAGTGCCTTAACTTTTTTATGTATTGATCTTTGATAGAAATATTTTACCTGAAAAGGTTTGTTGGAAAAAAGACCTATGAAAAGGTTAATTGCTATTTTCCATTTTTTGAGCTTAAAAACATAAACGCTTTTACAAAATGTTTTGACTTGCTCAATTTGATAATCCTCTACCTTTTTGTCGCTAATGGCAATAAGATGAATTTCATTTTCTTTACTTAATTGAAACAGTTGGTGATATGCTCTTAGTTTATCCCCTTTATCAAGTGGAAATGGAAATCTTGAAGTAATGGCAACAATCCTCATTTACACAGATTTATAAAATTCTAAAAGGTTTGAGGTAATTATTTTGTTGTTGTAATAATTACTAACAAATTCTCTTGCGTTTTTACCAATAGCTTGAATCATTTGTGGGTGTTTAATAAGCATGTTAACTACTTGCTTGAATTCATCTATGGTATTGGCAATAAGAATATTCTCTCCGTCTTTATAATTGATTCCTTCAGCACCAATTTTTGTTGATATAATGGTTTTTCCAAGAGCCATTCCCTCGATAATCTTCACCCTCATACCACCAGCTGAAATTAATGGAACAATCATAATGTCATTACTTGAAATAAAATCTGAAGCTGAATCTACTTCAGAATGATTGGTAATATTATTGGAGTTGTTGTGTTCTAATATCCAGCTTGGCATTTTTCGTCCAGCAAGTTGGAGAGATATTGTGTTGTGCTGCTGAGTTAAGGCGGGCCATATTTCTTCAATAAGCCAGGTTACTGCCTCTAAGTTGGGTTTCCAATCCATTGATCCAAGGTGGAAAAACTTAATGTTTTCAGTATCTACTTTTTTCTCTTTATGGTGGTATTTCTTTATGTCAATTCCAAATGGAATAGTTTTCATTGGTTTTTCGCACCCTAATTTTTCATACTTAAGTCTGTCGTCCATGCTTATGGCGGCAATTCCATCAATTGAATTAAGAACGCTTGTTTCGTAATTTTTTAGTTGCTTGGATAGGATGTTAAGGTAGATTTTTTTTGCTGGATTAATGGTTTTTCTTGCTAATCTCTCCCATATCATGTATTCCAAGTTATGAGAGCGAAGAATTACTTTAGCACTGGAATATTTTCTTAGCGTATGAACATATGGTGTCATAAATAAGCTTTCCAAATGAATAACATCAAATGAGTTGTTTTTTAAAGTTTTAATTAGAAGTGTGTCAAAATCTGGAGAGAAAAATCTAGATATATTATAAGAATCTGAAGTAACTAAATTGGAAAAAGCATCTACTATATTAAGCTGAGTATCAACAAAAACTCCTTCAATAGCTGTCCTTTGAAGGTAGTTTTTAGGTAAAAGCTCTTCTTTAAAGGGATGCTTTACTGTACTTATGGTAAGTATTTTTACTTTACACTTGTTTTTTAATAAACCTTCAGTAATGTTATTCATAGATATGCAACCTCCATCAATAGATGGAAGAGGTGGTTTATGACATAGCTGAAGAATTTTCATTTAGATTTTTTTGCGAAAATAGATTTAAAAATCTTTAGGTAAAATTCAAAATCAAATAATCTTGAATCTTTGTTGGCTTTGTAGAAAATAAAAATGGTGATAGGTGAAATAATTATTGCACTAAGCCACATTCCAGTAAATGGATCAAGAGATCCATTGGCTGACATTTCTTCACCTGATCTTGTTAAAATGAAATACAATAGAAAAAATAAAATGGCTATTAGTACAGGCCATCCCAGTCCACCTTTTTTAACAATTGCACCAAGTGGTGCTCCCAAAAAGAAGAGCATTAAAACAGCATAGGATAGGGTGAATTTTCTATTCCATTCAATGCTCATATCGTTTAGGTAATTTTCTGTTGAGCGTTCTTTTTGAATTTCAATGTTAATATGGTTAATCACTTGATCAGCTCTTCGAATGGCTTTTTTTACGTTCATTTTTCTCTGGTTAGGAGTTTTGTTGGTGAGTAACTCTAAGCAGGTGTCATTAACCACTATTGATCTATTCTTATAGGTGCTATCTAGTAAACGAAAGGGGCTAAAAGAATTTTTAACATAAGTATCTAAATTAGACTTTCTGATTTTTACTTCCACTGCCACAGAATCTTTTAGTTGAATGATTTGATCTATGCTAAGTAGATATTGTTCTTTTTGATAAGCGTCTTCATTGGAACGTTCAAAGTCAAACGAATTTAAATCAAAGTTTAGGCTTGCAGAATCGAAATAGTATCTACTAAAAGGGAGCTTGGAGTCATTCATTTTTGTTGGATTCCATTCTTGAATGATAACTCCATTCTGAAGTTCTAATTGAAGTTTTGATTTTTTTGAGGAATGTATTATTCGACCATTTTTAGCTCTTATGATTCTTTTGTAGTCTCTTGGGTCTTTTTTGTACGACCATGCCCCAAGGGTTTGTTTTTTCATATCGCTGTGATCGTAAATTAGAATATCTTTAAACGAATCGTTNTGTTTATCTTTTTCCTTTACTCTAATTGAAAAGTTGTCTGATTTGAAAAATACTCCTGGCTGTAGGGCTAGGGCCACTTTTGTATTTTGAATGTCTGAAATAAGCACCCTCATCTTAAAGTTGGCCATTGGCCACAAATTGTTAGAAAAGTAAAATGCAAAAACAGCAATAAAAATTACTAGAAACATTAGGGGTTTCATTATTTTAAAAAGTGATAGACCACTAGATTTCATTGCAATAAGCTCATTGTTTTCACCCAAGCTCCCAAAAGTCATTATGGATGCCATTAATATTGATAGGGGCNGAGCTACAGGAACCCAATTTGCAGATGCATAAAGCATGAGCTCTAGTATAATGTACCATTCTAAGCCTTTACCCATTAAATCATCGATATACAACCATAGAAATTGCATATCAAGGATAAGCATCCAAATAATAAAGTTAAGGATAAAAGGTCCTAAGAATGATTTAATTACAACCCAGCCTAGTTTTTTCAATTCGTTGATTTAGTGGAGATAACGAATAAATTAGGGTAAATGTTACCCGCCTATAGCTTGCTTAAGCTTGTTAATGGAATTGTCCCACATTAATTTAATTTCATCTACCTCGTCTTCTTCTGCAAAATCNGTGACAATAAGTGCTACATCTTTAGTGAGATCGTCAATTTTAATTGCCATTTCAAAATAATAATCCTCTCCTTCATCATCTTCCCATTGAAAACGTACAGAGTCTCTTTTAGACTTCATAAGATTTGCACTCTCTTCACTTCGGTCCCAGAAAAAAGTATAGGTCTGATCTTTAATGTTTACATCATTGGCAAACCACTCAGAAAGACCACTTGGGGTACTTAAACAGGTGAATAGAACATTTGGGGAAGTGTTGATGATATACTCTAATTCTACTTTAACTTTTTCCATCTTATTAATCGTTCAGTTTCTAATTTTGAAACTCAAAAAAGGTGAATATAGAAAAAAAATAGAGCTTATGAATATATTTTAAAAAAAAGTTGAGAATTAATGAATTTATTCGTTGTTATGTGTTGTAAAATCTATTTTGAATTCTATATATTTGCCAACTTATTATTCAGGCGCGGTAGCTCAGTTGGTTAGAGCGCAGGATTCATAACCCTGAGGTCGGGAGTTCAAATCTCCCTCGCGCCACCAAGACAATCACTTGTAAATGAAGGTTTTAAGATTATTCTTAGAACCTTTTTTGTTTTTAGGATCCTCTTGTGCTAGGAATTGTGGTAGGTCTTGTGGTAGGAATCTTTTAAGGATATTTTACAATTCAATTTATTGAACTATAATATCTTAAAAAATCTTTTCTATATCCAATTGTTTTTTTATTCTATTTAGTAGTTATTCTTAAATTAACTTTGATTACTGATTATTTTTCTTGCATTTCTCATGTGATCATGTATATGAGAGTATTCAAATAGTCCATTTCTTCCTGTTATTGTAAGGTTTTTAAATTTTGATAAATAATCAAAAATTGGTGCTATTTTCTTTTCAAAATTATTTTCAAGAATAGGATATGCATTAAATAATTTTCTTATTTCTCCATTTATCAGTTCTTTTTCATTGAAAAAACCGCATTTTATTAAATCACATTTGATTTTTTCTAGAACTGTATTTTCATCGAGTTGCCAAATTTCATCATCTNTCTGACAAGGTATTTCTGCTATTAATGAGGTTTTCCCCTCAGGTGACATAAAACTACTTCTATTTCTTGGCTCATAAACTCTAGTGAAAACAAATTCATTCGATGGAAAATACATTGAACCGTTTGAATTAATCGAGTTTTTATCAATAAAAAAAGCTACTAGAATTAAGTTTCTAAACTGTATTGAGTTAATAGTGTTTAAAATTTTTTTTGGAGGAGCAGGATTGAGAAGTTTTATCAATAATCCTAATGGAAGAGACGAAACTACAGAACTAACTTGAGTCAAGTTGGAATTATTATATTCTAAATATTTAATGTTTTTATTATTGTGTATTAATTTTGTAATCTGGTGATTTAAGTGAATAGAATTACTCCCACAGTAATCACCCATTTTTTCAAAAATGGAACCAATACCTGATTTTGGATAATAGAACTCACCGTCTAAATGGGTTACTTTCTTTTTATTTTTTTTTAAAGATTCTAGCAGAAATGTTTTAAAATCAAGCCCTTTCAATCGACTGCCAGCAACTTTTTTTGATAGTTTTTCAGGTGTTTTACCCCATAATTTTTCTGTGTATTTAAGTAGAAAAAGTTCGGCAATANGTTTTCCATAGGTTCCTATGGCCAAATCTTTAAAGTTTTTATTTTTTCTTTTAATGATCTTGTTAAGAATGATTTGTTTAGCAGCAGTAAAAAACTTCAATGGGCCTAAAAAAGAAAAAATATTTAATGGAGTAAGTGGAAAGTCTATGTATTTACCATCTCTATAAATTTGGCTTGGAACATTTATGAGTTTCAATTCTTCTCCAATTAAAGCTCTTATATCGTCAGTAGTTTCTTTGTCTTTGTCGTGAAGCCGATGAGCTCCAGAGTCGTAATAAAAATTTTTATAATTAAATGTTGAACAATTTCCACCTAGCTTAGTTGAAGCTTCAAAAAGCTCAAATGGTAAATTTGATTTTTTTGCATAAAAAGCAACTGAAATCCCTCCGGGCCCTCCTCCTAAAATGGTTATTTTTTCATCCCTTTTCAATTTACAACTTATATTTTTTAATAACGATTTTACTCCAAAGTCTGTTAACATTTGGATTGTGGTAAAAAATGTTTTTTTCAAATGAATCAATTCCTAATACTCCTTTTAATTCCATATCAGAACATATTATTTTACCTTCATTCAAACTATTAATAAGCTCAGCTTCATTTTCTATTGAAATAAATCGTAAATGATTAATTTTTTTATGCTTTTTGAAGTAAAAATTTTTAAGATTATCGGAGCAAATAACCCAATTTTCTGAATGGTTTTTTTGAATCCAATCTTTACTTTGGGAAATTGCTGAAGGATGTGNGTGGTCTTTTACAAGTTTTAAACATACTATAGAGTTAAAAAATAATATAAACGTTAATAATGAAATAGAATATAGTGTTTTTGTGTTTTTTTGAGTTACCAAAAATAATGCAAGTAAAATAAATGGAATTAATGGAAGAATATGTCTTGGTTTATATACAATGTTCTGGAAAAAAAAGATCCATAAAGAATAGAATAATAAACAATATATTATAGTGAATATTTGGGGTGGGATGTTTTGTATTATTTTTATTTTTCTTAAAATAAAAAAGATAATTACAGTCCAAATACCACTTGTGATTAATGTAAAATATGATCTTCCTGGAAACCAGCAACACATTACATCAACCCAAACAGATCGAAAAAAACCAGCAACTCTTATCAGATATGAATCTGTATTCGATTGAACAGTACCACCCCATTCATAAAAATGCCCCTTTGTGTTTCTTAATCCCAACTCTATTAATTCGTTCCAATCATTACTTATAATAAATGGGATTAGCCAAATGAAAACACCAATTATTAATCCAGGAATAATTTTAAGAGCATAATTTTTTTTAGTTAACGTATAATATATTAATGGAATAAAAAAAGGTAGGTACGAAAGTCTAATTCCACATTCAAATCCTATTAATAGACCCAAAATAAATATTGAATTAAATTTTGGGTTTTGTATTGTTTTTAAAAAGAAATAAGTTGCTATAATTAAAATAGCAAGTCCCATAATATCTGGCATATATCGATTGCTCATTATCCATAAAAAAGGATGTGTAAAAAGAAGAAAAAACAACATCCATTCATTTTTAGTCTTAATAAAAAAACTTGAAATCTTAGAAATAAATAAATAGATTAAAAAAATTGAGCAACCACCAATTATCGAAAAACAAATTCCGATATTTCCGATAAAATATTGGAATAGGTTTAACATGTAACAATAAAGCGGATAACCAGGAAAATGGGGTTGTTGTTTTGTAACATCAAAATCATTTGCAGCTAATGCAAAACGTAAACTATCTATATCTTCAATATAATATATTGAGGTTGCTAATCGAGAGGCAATACATAATGTTAAAACAAATAAGTATTTAATACTTGAAGACATTTAAAATTTTAATGAAAGACCTATATTAACTTGTCTCCCCATACCTGGGATAATCCCAGAACTTGATGATGCACCTTTCTGTCTTGGATTAGAATGTAGTCTTGAGCCAATGTATTTTTTATTAAGTAAGTTTTTACCTGATAAAGTGATATTAAATTTATTGTTCAATTTAAATCCTACACTTGAGTTTAGTAGCCAGTAGGCAGGAATTGGGCCAGTATCTCCTCTGTTGTAGGTAAAGTCAATGTTCTCAAAATCTGAGAAGCATTTGGAAACGTATCTATGATTAATCATGAAAAAAACTTTCGACTTATAATCGAAGCTTAATCCTAAAATTAGATTATGTCTGGGGGCATAGGGAAGTTCATTTCCAGAAACATTAGGAACAATTGTATCACTTAGTGCAGAATATCTTAAAATTCCATTGTTAATTACTGTTTCTAAGTACGTATAGCTCATAAAAATATCAGGAAGAAAACTATTTATTGAGGAAAAGTTAATATTTGCACCTATCTCTAATCCAGAAGAAGTAACATTATCCAAATTAGTGAATTGAGTTCCTCTTGCAGCAGCAATCATATCTTTAATTGATAAGTGAAATAGTGTTGCTTCTAACGTGTAGTATTTTTGTAAAGTTCTAACACCAAATTCAGAAATAATACTGGTTTCAGATTTTAGTTTTATTGCTTCAAAATCTGTTCCTGAAGTATTTCCAAAGTCAAGTGTTAGTAGAGTTCCATTTGAAGGAGGTGTCATCCCTCTATGAACACCACCATAGAAGTTCATTTTATTTAACTTATAGTTAAATCCAATACCAGGAAGTATCTCAAATATTATGGCGTCATCATATCTGTTGTTGTTTAGTAAGTTAACCATTTCTTGTTCAAACAATTCAAAACGAATTCCAGGAGAAATTAAGAAATTACCAACTTGAAATTCTTCCCTAATGAAATAGGAGTGAGCATAGGTTTCATAGTTGTTGGCGCGATAATATATTCCAGTTCTAGCGTCTGGAGAATCTCCATTACCTGCGTGATCCTTAAACCTTTCAAAATGAAATCTTGCACCTATTTTTAGTTTTCCAAAAACAGTATCATTTATATGATGTTTCCAAAGATACTGATGATCAATTCCAGCTACAGAAAAGGTTCTTAAAATACCAAAATTGCTATTTCCCCCACCAACTCTTATCAAATCATCAATTCCAGCAGTACTCTCAAGAGGTATTTCAGAGAAATTTCCATCAGAATAGTCACTAGCACTTGTGAAAACATCGTATTCTCGCCACCAATCTCTTTTAAAATAGTTAAAGTATCCTTTTGTTGTTGACTCCCAAGAGTTATTTATCTTTATTTGCTGAATGACATTCGCAGAATATCTATTTATGTAAAACATGTCATTGTCTTTGGGATTGAATCTGTAGTTATTTTCAAATGAATATTCAGTAAGTCCAGTGTAGGTTGCATTAGAGGTTTCTGAGTTGGCATTAAGGTTAATATATATTTTCCTTTTTTTATTAGGGATATAAGATAATTTGAATGTTCCATTATATTGTTCAAAATCATTATTTTCTCTGAATCCATTTCCTCTTTTATAAATAAATTGAATTTCTGGACGCCATTTACTATTTCCAAAACCACCAAATTCTATAAGAGAACTAAAATATCCGTTGTTACCACTATTAATATTCACCCTTCCTCCAAAAATTTCTCTCGGACGTTTAGTTCTGTAGTTTATTACACCTCCCATAGTTTGAGGACCGAATTCAATAGAAGAAGAACCTTTTATAATTTCGATATGATCAATTCTTTCAACCGGAGGATTGTAATACATGTTAGAATAAATATACAAAGCTGGTTGCACTGGAATCCCATCTTCAAGAACTAAAACTCTACTTGTTCTTCTAGGATTAAGACCCCTAATACCAATACTAATTCTTGAATTGCCAATTCCATCGTCAGAAAAACCATTAATTCCAGGAACGTATTCCAGTAATTCTTGTGTTCCAAGGGGAGATATTTTTTCAATTTTTTGTTTCTCAATTTTAGTTCCAGCTCCAGTAAGTTTTTTTTGATCATCTTTGAAATTTCCAATTACTTCAAAAGTATTGAGAAGAAATGAAGATTTTTGGAGAGAAATATTAAGTGTTTTATTAGAGTTTTTTAATTTGAAGGGAAAAAATTTGTTTTCGTAATCATGGTGATTAATATGTAATTTATAATTTCCTGATTTAATTTCTTTAAAATTAAATTTTCCATCTTCATATGTATTAGTCGATTTGATTTTTTGATCATTTTCAGTTAGGATGATGGTTGCATTTTCAATATAAACTTTATCAATAGGATCAAAAATAGCACCGTTAATTTTATATCCAATTGTATCTTGACAGTAGAAGGATATTGATAGAATTAGATATATAAATACTGATAAATATTTATGAAAAATATTAGTATTCATATTTGAAAATTTCTAGAAATTTTTAGGGTTGTTGATGTCAGAGTTTAAAAATTTAATTAAATCGTTACCACTAGAAAAAGATTTTCCAGATCCTGAACCTGAACCTGAACCTGAACCTGAACCTGAACCACCAGATCCCGAGCCACCAGATCCCGAGCCACTAGATCCCGAGCCACTTGCTCCAGATCCACCACTTCCTGATCCTGAACCAGATGAGCCAGAATTATTTCCTAAGTTATTATCTTCTACCATCAAAAGGGGTTCTTCCTCTTTACATGATTGTAGGTGGTAAACAGAAATGATTATTCCAATAAAGAAAATTGATGACAGAAGATTTTTTAGTAATTGGTTTTTTTCAAAAAACATAATCTAAATTAAGTAATTTTTGGTTGATTATGTTTAATTTGATGATATTAGTAGATAAATATTTTTAATGGCAAATGTTCTTATTACTGGATGCGCTGGATTTATTGGTTCCTCACTTGCAGAAAATATTTTAAAAAATCTATCACATTTCTTTGTTTTAGGAATTGATAATCTTGATAATTTCTATGATAAAAAAAATAAAATTGAAAATGTTAATAGATTAAAAGAATACAAAAGGTTTAAATTTTACGAGTTAGATATACTTAACATACATAAATTATATTCAATAGAAGAAAAAATAGATTTATGTGTTCACTTAGCAGGAAGACCAGGAGTTTTAAAATCTATTGAAAATCCAAATTCTTATTACGAAAATAATTTAATAGGAACATCAAACATTTTAAATTTTTTAAATGCAAAAAAATCAAGAAAAATTATTTTCGCTTCTTCTTCATCAATTTACAAGTGTGAAAACAATAAACCTTTCACGGAAAATAAAACTAAGTTGCAACCCCTAAGTCCATATGGTTTTTCAAAAATGTTCTGTGAAAATCTTTTAGATAATTTTCATGATAATTTTGGATTTGATGTAGTAAAGTTGAGATTGTTTTCAGTGTACGGACCTAATATGAGACCTGATTTAGCCATCTTTAAATTTACTAATTTGATTTTGAATAACAAATCAGTAAATATTTTCGGAAATGGTATGTCTTCAAGAGACTATACCTATATTGATGATATTGTAAATGGTATTTTTAAATCAATAAATTTCATTTTAAATGAAAAAAATATATGTGAAACATTAAATCTTGGAAATTCAAGCCCCGTTCAACTTTTAAAACTTATTGAAATGTTGTCAATGAAAATTGAAAAAAAAGTTAATGTAATTAATCTACCTTCCAATAAATGTGAACTTATCTCAACATTTGCAGACATTTCTAAAGCTAAAAAATTAATTGATTTTAAGCCAAATATTGATCTAAACTCGGGATTAGATAAGTTTTTAGAATGGCACCTCAAATAATTTAAAATGAATTTTTTTCTTTTTCTAAAATTTTCTCTAGTTGGCTTACTTGGTGTTGGAATTAACTTTTTGACAACATGGTTGTTAAAAGATTTTTTGAGAGTAAAAAAATATTACTCAAATTCTCTTGGATATACTTTTGCGATGATTTTTAATTTTTTTGGCAATAAAATTTGGACATTTTCTTCAAATTCTGAATTAATTTATATTCAACTTTTAAAGTTTTTATTTGTTGTGCTTATTGGAGTATTACTTAACCACTTAATTGTTTTCTATTTTCACGATAAAATTAAGATCAATTTTTACATTTCTAAGTTATTGGCTGTTGCTATAGTATTTATATGGAACTTTTTCATGCACACTTATTTTACCTTCAATTATTTTAAATATTTTTAGTTTAAAAATTGTATGAAGAATTTATTAATATTTATTTCATTATTCTATTTACAGGAAAATTTTAGTCAAACTTTTCAATGGGTTAAAAGCATTCCATGTTCTGATGAAATAGATGTAAAAAAAATAATTTCTATTGATGATAATAGTTTTTTGCTAACAGGAAATTATAAAGGTTCTATAAATTTTGATTCTCAAGTTATTTCAAGTATTGGTAATTCAGATATTTTTATAAGCAAACATGACTCTATCGGAAATTTAATTTGGATAAAATCTTTCGGTGGATTTGATGATATTGAGATCCAAGACCTTGCATTAAGCTCAAATAAAGGTGTTTTTATATGTGGAACTTTTGAAGGTAGTGTTTTAATGGATACAATTTTATTAACAAATCCAACTGATAAAAATGCTTTTTTAGCTCGTTTGGATTCAAATGGAAATGTTTTGTGGGCTAAAAATTTTGAAAGCACATCTGATGTTGAAGCTAATGCCATTTCATTTGATACATTGTATGATAAGCTATCTTTTGTTGCTGTTTATGAAAATGATGTTTTATTTGACACGATCAACCAGCCAGCTTTTGGAAATAGTTCGCTTCTTTTTAGTGTTTTCAATATGGATGGTTCTTGTGATTGGTATACTGAAGTTTCTTCACAAGATGAAATTGAAGCATCATCTTTAGAACATGATTCTATTGGAAATATTTATTGTTTGGGAAATTTTGAAGGAAATATTTTTTTCCAGAGTAATGTAATATCAAATATTTCTAATAAAGATTTGTTTTTAATGAAAACCGATTCTACAGGAAATCTAATTTGGTTTAAAAGTGTCGGAGGTACAGATGATGTTGAAGCTGCTAAATTATTCATTTATGACACCTGCTTACTTTTAATAGGTGAATTTTCTGGTACTGCAAATTTTCAAAACACAACTGTTTCAAGTTCTGGTGATAAAGATGGATTTTTATTGAATTTATCTTTAGATAATGCTGAAAATTGGATTACCACTTTTGCTAGTAATGATGAAGTCTCACCAAAAGATATTGATGTAGATGTTTTTAAAAATATATATGTCACAGGTTCTATAAAATCCGATACTTACTTTGGTAATATTTTTGTGCAGAACAATTCTGGTGAAGATTTATTTTTTTGCAAATACAATTCAAACGGTAATATTCAATGGGTGAAATCTGTTGGTGGATCTGAAGATGTTGAGGGAATTACAATTTCTCTAGATAATGATAATGATTTATTATTTTCAGGGAATTTTGAAGGCTCTGCATTTTTTGATTCCTTTACACTTTCAGCTTTAAGTGATAAAGATGGTTTTTTAGGTAAACTTTCAACTGATACTATTGCTAGTATTAATTCAAAAACTATATCTTCTAATGTAAATGTTTACCCCAACCCAACTCACGATCAAATTACATTAGAAATAGAATCATATAATGGTTCGGTTAATGTAGAGGTGTATGACTTAACAGGAAAACTTTTAAAAACCACTACAGAAACTACTATTTCAATGGGTGAGTATGCTAAGGGTATATATGTCTTCAAGTTAGGTTATGGAGATTTAACTAAAGTGGTTAGGGTAGCTAGGGATTAGTAAAATCTTGTGCTAGGAAAAAACCATTATTATTGGTTGTTTTAGGTAAAAAGTGAAAACCAGTAATTTTTTAAAATACTGATAATCAGTTACTTGTAAATTTAAAAATAGGTCACCTCGTAGTGATTTATTAATTTCATAGTTCTATTAATTATTAATATTTCTAAATTTATTAATCATCAAACTCTAACCTTTTCACTAATAATTTAAATAATGAACTTTGTCAATTTAAAAACAATTTGTCTGTATATTCTTCTAATAGTATTGCTCACATCTTGTGAACAACCTACAAATATTGATGAGGTTAGGTTAAACTTTAGTACTGATAATGTCATTATATTAAATCTTTCCCTTGGTTTTATAATGTTTGGTGTTGCGCTACAATTAAGGGTGAGTAATTTCATACAAGTATTTAAATTTCCTAAATCTGTTTTAGCAGGGTTTTTATCACAATTTTTAGCCCTCCCACTATTTACTTTTTTGTTGATACTGGTTTTGCAACCTTCTCCTAGTATTGCTTTGGGTATGATTCTGGTAGCCTCTTGTCCAGGAGGAAACATATCAAACTTCATGACTTCCTTTGCCAAAGGAAATACAGCTTTATCTGTTTGTATGACTGCAATTGCTAGTATTTTGGCTGTCTTTATGACTCCTTTAAATTTATCTATTTGGGGAAATTTATATCAACCAACTTCTGAAATCATTAACGAAATAAGTATTGATTTTTTCGAGATGCTTGAGATTATTGGAGTGATATTAATCTTACCCTTGATTATAGGAATGCTCTTAAGGAATTATTTACCCAAAGTGGCAGATGGATTAAACAAATTCATGCAAATAGGTTCATTAGTGATTTTTGTAGGTATAGTATATTTTGCATTCAGTGCAAATTTTGATCTTTTTACAAAGTATATTGGTGCAGTCTTATTTATTGTTCTTGCTCATAACTCTGTTGGTATACTCACAGGGTTGTTAATAGCCAAGCTATTTAAATTGCCTAAAGAAGATAAGAAAACACTTGCTATAGAAACAGGTATTCAAAACTCTGGTCTTGGTTTAGGCTTGATTTTCACCTTTTTTGATGGTTTGGGAGGTATGGCTATTATCGCAGGATGGTGGGGTATATGGCATATTCTATCTGGCTTATCTATTGCTTATTTCTTTAGGAAAAAATGGTGATAACGTTACGGCTAAAGTTAGTTGGATATTAGCTTTAGACTCTGTTTTAGTTATTAAATTATTTTTAAATATATTGTGTAAAAAATGTTATTAATTATGAATCGATGCTATATTTTGAATCTATCTATAACTTTAATTATATTTTGTTTAATTAATCAATTTTCATATTCACAAGAGATTAAAAATAATAAACTCAACTTAGGTGTTGGAACTAGTTTTTTTGCCCCAGCACAATTAACATACAGTTCAAGTCCAGCATTTATTATATCCTATGAAAGAAGAATAAATTCAGATGAATGTTATTTTACTGCTGGTGTAAATGTTGCACATCAACAATGGTTGTTTTATGACCCCAAAGAAATCTCAATGAACGACACTACTGATCAATTTGTTAGTAGAACAAGTATAGGTATGAGACTTTTGTTTAATTACAGAACATCTAAGAAAATAAAATTGTATTCTGGTTTAAGACTTTCATATCATATATGGAATTTATATGACAACCATAACAATAAAGTTGATTTAAGTGAATTTAGTGCTCAAGATGGATTATGGATTATGGGTTTTGATTTATTATTTGGACTTTTAGGACTTAAAGAAATTGTACCTTGGCATAGATCAATAATTATTAATAAATATGGTTTGCAAGTTATACCAATAGCTGCAAATTATTCGCTAGGTAAAAACTTTGATTTGAATGCTGAATTAGCACTTTTAGGACCCTATTATTTCTCAACGGGATTATCTTACAAGTTTTAATTTTTTATTTACAGTTATGAGAAGTTTACTTTTAATGTAAGTCACTTTTTTTATGAAATATTTTTCCAATTCTATTTATGGTTTAAATGTAAACCATTTATAGACAAGTTTAGAAGTGAAGGGTAGTAGGAGGTTAGTGAGAATTTGCTAAGAGTCAACATTTATTTTAATCGCAGTTGCCCATTTCTAACTCTTTGGGGGTGATTACCCACAGGAACTTCAGCAATTACTTTTGCGGTTTTGTAATCAACTATCGAAACTTTGTCAAGACCACTTATTGAAACATAAGCCTTTGTGCCGTCCTTACTAGAAGTAGCCCAATAGGGCTTAGCTTCTTTGGGATCATCAGAAAGTGTAATAATTTGGTACTTAAAGCTATCTCTGTCTACAACAGCTATGTAGCCATCCATAGTGCCAGCTACGCATATGGTTTTATCATCTCCGCTAAGTGCGATACCATGATGACCAGAATTTAAAACATGATCTCCCAGTGCTAAGTCTTTATTTGCTTCAGGGATTGGTAGGTCTAATTTTCGAGTTATTTTATCATTTTCAATATCGTATTCAAAAAAACCATGAAGTAAAGAAATTTGTAAATAGGCAATTTTTTCATCTTTTGTAATGGCCATTGGACGTACAGCTCTATCAATCCAATTAAAACCAGCTTCTTCGATTTTTTCTTTCATATCTACTCTTCGAATCAACTCATAACTTTTGGCATCAACAATCTGAAACCAACGATCACCTTTCATAAAATCTAACCAAGGTGAAGCAATAAATACTTTACCAATACAAGCATGATATATTCTTTTGCCATCTTCTGAGTAGGTATTCTCATGTGGTTGATCTCCAGATTCAAATTCACCTACTATTTTTCCTGTAGAAACATCAATGGCATGAACCTTTCTAGCTGTTGAAGCCGAAACCAAAAATGTTCTTCCATCAGGAGATATGGCCGAGTGATCGGCCCTAAGACCATCTACAGGGCAACGCCAAACAATTTCCCCAGAATTTACATCAATGGCAACAACGTCTGCAAAACTTGGTCTTGATGCATAGATATACCTTCCATCGTTTGAGGTAAACATGTCGTCAACTAGTTGATCGTTACCTTCTCCAATAACTTCGCGAATAAAACCTGCTGCGAGTCTTCTTTTAAATCCTGAATAAATTTCTTTAAAGCGTTCCTCTTTATCAGGAATGGCACTTATCTTTTTGAGTACTTCAAAGTTACTTGGATCAAAAATGGTGATGACTCCATCCCAGTTATTTCCTACAACTACAACATCTCTTAGTGGAATACTATCATGAACTGTTGCCGCATTTTTATTGGGGATAATCGGAAATGAAGGATATTCTCTTTCTGGTTGAGATCCTAGATTATAAAGAAAAATCACAACAAATAACAATACTAAAAATAGTAAACCAAAAATTATTTTTTTCATGTAATTAAATTCAAATTGTATAAAATTGACTTGAAATATTATTAGACTTTATTGTGAATTTATGAAATTTTCAATTGTTTGAGTGTAGACTTTTTCTACTTAATATTTTTTACCATTATTCGGGTATTTAATTTCAAATCAATAAAATGTAATTTAGTTTTTTATTCTTTTTATGAAAATACACTATTTGTTTAGTTTAATATTCGTTTTTATTTTATTTAGTTGCCAAAAAAGTTCAACACCCAACCCAGACACCTATTTATTTGATTTTAATTTTAATATAAATAATAGTTTTCTTATTGAAACTAGTGGAGAGTTGATTTCTACTAATAATGGGTATTTAATGGACGAATATATTTATGATAACATTGGAACTTTTGTTTCCAATTTGTTTATTTCTGATGGGTTAATTCCAGATACTCTTATTTCTGTTTGTGGTAATTATAATTATTTGGAAAATCCAACTGCAGAAATTAGAATATGGTTTCCATTTTCAACACTTCAAGAAGGTTTGTATACTTACAACAAAGACTCAGCTATTAATGATTTTACCATGTCTATAATTCGTAATATTTCATTTGATTCCACTGCGATTAATAATAATAATCAAATTGTTTCTAGTGATATTGTTGCATCAACTTATGGTTCAACAAATATTCCTAATGGTATAAATTTAGCTCAAATAAAAATAGATAATGCAAATTCTGTGAATGCTGAATTGAAATTCGTTGTTATTAATAATTCAGGTGAAATAATAAAGGGTTCCTACATTGGAAATCTGGAATTATTTAAGTTGAAGTCTTCATCTGCAGATTGTGATTAATTCTAATGTGTGTGTTTAATAAGTTGATTTTTGCATAACCTCCTTAAACATTTTCTTTTATAATATCATTTCATGTAGTTTTATTTTTATTAACAATCACTGTTAATAATAGTTTTTAAGTAGTGTCATTTTACATTGTTTTGCTAGCTAGTTTTGTTATTAAGAATATTTCTAAATAGGCAAAAAATAATTATGAATATCGATACAATAATTAAAAGAAACTACTCCAAAACATCGTTTAAACCTGAAAAAATAACCAATGCTATTTTAAAAGCAATGCTTTCAGTTGATAATGGAGAGTTAGAAGATGCTGAACAAATTACCTTAAATGTAGAAAAAGCCCTTATAAGCAGAAAAGAAAGTATTTCAAATTACGTTCCAAACGTAGAAGAAATTCAGGACTTAGTTGAGCAAAAGTTAATGCAAAGTGAGTTTTTAGATGTTGCTAAAGCTTATATACTTTATCGAAATACTCAAGCTCAAAAAAGAAAGCGTAATGTTTTTGAAAAGCGTTTAAATTTAAAACCCTATGAATATCCTGAACTGTATGAGTATGTTTCTGCCATTAGACATTCCTATTGGATTCATTCTGAGTTTAATTTCACGAGTGATATTCAAGATTTTAAAACTCGTTTAAACGATTCCGAGCGTAGTGCAATCAAAAATACCATGTTGGCAATATCTCAGATAGAAGTTGCTGTTAAAAGCTTTTGGGGAGATATTTATCAAAGAATTCCAAAACCTGAAGTTGGTTCTGTTGGAGCTACTTTTGGAGAAAGTGAAGTTCGACATGCAGATGCCTACTCTCATTTACTGGAGATTTTAGGTCTGAATAGGGAATTTGAGAATTTAAAAAAGAAGCCCATCATTATGAAAAGGGTTAGATACCTAGAAACTGCTCTTTCCAATTCTAAAAGCAATGATGACATGGAATATGCAGAGTCTGTTCTTCTGTTCTCTTTGTTTATTGAGCACGTTTCCTTGTTTTCACAATTCTTGATAATAATGGCTTTTAATAAACATAGAAACATGCTTAAAGGTGTTTCTAATGTTGTAGAGGCAACATCAAAGGAAGAACAAATTCATGGTGACTTTGGAATAGATTTAATTAAAATTATTAAAGCTGAAAACCCAGATTGGTTTGACGCTGATTTTCAAGATAGAATTCAAGACATGTGTGAAAAAGCATATGAAGCTGAAAGTGGAATTATTGATTGGATTTTTGAGAAAGGTGAGTTGGACTTTTTACCTAAAAAACACATTAATGAATTTATTAAAGATAGATTCAATAGGTCTTTAGAGAGTATTGGTGTAGAAAAAATATTTGAAACTAACGAAGAAATTTTAAATGAAACAGAATGGTTTAACGATGAAATCATAGGTACAAAGCACGGAGACTTTTTTGTTAAACGGTCAATAAATTATAGTAAAAGAACGCAAAGTATAACGGGGGATGATCTTTTTTAAATATGGAAAACAGTATACAAAAACACAAATCTAATACTGATTCAGATAAATCAGTTGGAAGAGAAACATTAGTAAATGCACGAAAAAATGGTCTAATAGACCAGCAAAAAGAGAAGCCATTTGATTGGCTCACCGATCACAGTAGAAACTTTTTAGCTTCAGGTTACCTTGCCCCCGGAACATCTCCTGAACTAAGAATAAGAGAAATTGCCAACCGAGCACAGCAAATCTTAGGAATTGACGGATATGCAGACAAGTTTTACAATTACATGTCTCAAGGTTTCTTTTCTTTAGCTTCTCCAGTTTGGTCTAATTTTGGTAAAAAAAGAGGACTTCCAATAAGCTGTTTTGGGTCTAATATCGCTGACGATATGGGTAATATACTATATACTCAATCTGAGGTAGGTATGATGTCAAAATTAGGTGGAGGAACATCAGGTTATTTTGGTAATATTCGTCACAGAGGAGCTTCAGTTACAAATAACGGAGAGGCATCGGGAGCGGTTCATATTATGCACCTCTTTGAAACAATGGTTGATGTAGTTAGTCAGGGTTCTGTTCGTAGAGGTCGTTTTTCTCCTTATTTACCTGTTGAGCACAAAGACATACTAGAGTTTTTGGAAATAGGAACTGAAGGAAATCCTATTCAAGAGCTAACTCATGGAGTTTCAGTAACAGATAAGTGGATGGAAGAAATGATTGCCGGAGATTTAGACAAGAGAAACATATGGGCAAAAGTAATCCAAAGGAGAGGTGAAATTGGTTATCCATACATCTTCTTCAAAGACAAGGCAAATAATCGATCAGCAGATGTTTACCAAGATAAAAACCTGAAGATTAATGCTAGTAACTTATGTACAGAAATCATGCTTCCTTCAAATGATAAGTGGTCGTTTGTTTGTGTGCTTTCTTCATTAAATGTTCTTCATTATGATAAATGGAAAGATACCGATGCTGTAGAAACGATGGTTTATTTTCTTGACGCTGTAATTACTGAATTCACTCAAAAGCTTGAGCAATACAGAGACTCCGATGATTTGGATGATAAGCAGACGTTCTTATTTATGGAAAGAGCCTATAATTTTGCTAAAGAAAATAGAGCGTTAGGTTTAGGTGTTTTGGGATGGCATTCTCTTTTGCAGTCCAAAATGCTACCTTTCAATAGCCAAGAGGCATTTAATTTAAATAGTGAAATTTTCAAATTAATAAAACAGAAGTCTTATAAAGCATCTGAAGAATTAGCCGATATGTTTGGTGAGCCTGAAGTTTTAGAAGGTTACGGAAGAAGAAATGCTACCTTAAATGCAATTGCTCCAACTACTTCATCAGCATTTATTTTAGGTCAGGTTTCTCAAGGAATTGAACCAATTTGGTCGAATATTTATGTAAAGGATATTGCTAAAATAAAAACAACTATAAAAAACCCATTTTTGTTGCAATTATTGGAACAAAAAGGAAAGAATAATCAAGAAACCTGGAGAAGTATTAGAGATAAGGATGGTTCAGTTCAACATTTAGATTTTCTTTCTGAAACGGAAAAAGATGTTTTTAGAACCTATTCTGAAATTGATCAAATGGATATTGTATATCAAGCGGCTAACAGACAAAGTTATATTGATCAAGGGCAATCGGTTAACATAATTGTTCACCCTGAAATGCCTGCAAAGGAGATTAACAAAATTTACATTACAGCTTGGAAGTTAGGTCTTAAGTCCCTTTACTACCAACACAGTATGAATGCTGCTCAGAAATTTAAACAGAAAAAAGATTGTGCTAGCTGTGAGGCTTAGTATAAACTCCACTTTATCAAAAAAGCACATCTTTATGGTGTGCTTTTTTTAAAATGCACTGAATCCAGTAATATCTCTTCCTGTAATTAGCTCGTGTATTTCGTTTGTACCCTGGTAGGTGATAAGCGTTTCTAAATTAATCATGTGCCTCATTATTGGGTAATCGCTAGTGATTCCCATTCCTCCTAGAGTTTGCCTTGCCTGTTTGGCAATTTCTTGAGCTACTTTAACATTATTTCTTTTCGCCATTGATACCTGCTGAAAAGTACATTTATTACTATTCATTAATTTTCCTAATTGTAAACATAGCAATTGAGCTTTGGTTATTTCGGTAATCATATTAGTTAGTTTTTTTTGTATTAACTGATTGCTACCTATTGGTTTTCCAAATTGTATTCTCTCTTTTGAATATTGTAAAGCAGTTTCATAGCATTCCATAGCAATTCCAAGACTTCCCCATGCAACTGCATATCTTCCAATATTTAAACATTCGTAAGCATCTTTAATTGAACTACTTTTTTCTAACACTTGTTTTTTTGAGGTGACTGAGTTAGAAAAAACCAACTCTCCTGTTTTTGAAGATCTGAATGACCATTTATTATTTATAGTCGTTGTTGTATAGTTGGTTATATTTTTAGTTTCAATTATAATTCCTCTAACATTACCATTTTCATCTTTTACCCAGATAATTGCAATATCTGCAGTTTCAGCATTTCCAATCCACATTTTACTTCCATTAATAGAAATGTTATCTTCATTTTCAGTAAAATAGCTGTGCATTGAAGATGGATTTGATCCAAAATCTGGTTCGGTTAATCCAAAAGCTCCAAGTAATTCTCCAGTAGCTAATTTTGGCAAGTATTTTTGTTTTTGCTGCTCTGATCCAAATCTGAATATAGCATACATTACTAGTGAAGTTTGAATTGAGCTAATTACCCTTATTGAACTATCACCTCTTTCTAGTTCTTGCATCATTAGTCCAAATGATATATAGTCGGCACCAACGCCACCATATTTTTCGGGAATAATTAATCCAAAAGCACCAATTTTTGCCAATTCATCAATCAAATAAGTTGGTGTTTCTTCTTTTTGAAAATGTTCTTCAATTGTTGGCTTTACATATTTTTTTACCCAGTCTTTAGTAGCATTTCGAATTAATTTCTGCTCTTCATTAAAACTATCCTCTATATTGTAATAATCTGTTGTTGCACTCATAATTTTGTATTAAAAAAGGGTAAACTTTTGTTTACCCCATAAATCATTTAACTAATAATTTTTCTTTTTAAAACAATTATTCGAATGGGTAGTTTTATAAAGAAATTAGTCATTTTTAGATCAAAAATTTGTCCTGTTAATTACCAAAATTAGTACACTATTTAGAACGGATATTAATAAAAGAATAATTGTGTCTTTAGAGTTGTTTTTTTGACAAAATATTGACAGAACTTCTTTATATTTAAGAATATGAATCTTGAAAAATACCGTTTAATACAAGATAAACTTTCTGATAATTTAGTTACTCAGGTTTACAATTCATTAGACAAAAAGCAAATAGGAGAGCTTTTTAAAAATTTAATGAATGATTTGGGAGAGTTGGATTATCATAACTTACCTGAAGTCTTTATAAAGTACTTTTCTGAAAATCAAAATTTTCCTGATTGGTTAGATTCAAAAAAAATTGATTTAGCTCAGTCCTTATTTGTGAAAATTGGACCTGAATATGCTACTTGTTTAATTTGTAGGGCTCTTCCTGTTGGTTATACCTCAGCAAATGTGGTAAAATTACTTTCTAACACAGGATATTTGTCATCAGATTTAAAAACGGGTACTGCCAAACGATTATTGGAAACTTCACAGTTCATCTTCAATGTGATGAGAAAAGATACGTTCGAGAAAGATTCAATTGGTGTTAAACATATTCTTAAAGTTCGATTTATTCATGGTATGATAAGGTACCATCTAAATAAACACAATTGGGATGAACGTTTACACGGTGCACCTATAAACCAGCAAGATATGTCTTTAACCATTCTTACTTTTAGTGTAGGTGCAATTTTAGGACTGGATAGATTAAAAATTTTTCTATCCGCAAAAGAAAAAGATGCGCTTGTTCATTATTGGGCAGCTGTAGGTTTTCTTATTGGTGTTGATGATCAGATAAATCCAAAAGATTATGAATCTGCTAGAGAAATGTATAGGCGAATCTTATTTGATCAAGCAAGACAGTCTCCTGAAGGGATTAAACTTACTAGAGCATTAGCTAATTTCATTAAATCTACATTACAACTAAAAGCTGCTCCAAATTTAGCTGATTATATGATTCGATTTCTAATTGGAAATTCTCGTTATAGTGATATGATAGGCGTGAGCAAACCAAGAGGTTTTTTATCGAGGAATTTGTTTTATAAATCCATTATTTTGGTTCGTGCAATGAACGTGTGGAGAGGAAGTAGGGTAGTTGATAAAATGGTAAGACCTGCAAATAAGTTTTTCACCTTGAGTTTGCTTAATTATTTTGATAATGAGTTTGATTTAAAATTAAGTATTCCTGATGAGTTTATTTCCTCTTGGGGCATTAAGTGAATTACCTTCTTTTTTTTGAAATCACATTATTAGATATGGCTCTCTGAGATTTACTTTTAAACTTTACTATGGAATGAAAATTGAGTTTTCGGTGTTTGGTTTTTCTACTGGTTACTCTTTTTCTCCATCTTTTAAAGCTAGATTGTTTGAGCTCTTTTCTCATTAGCCTTGTAACGGCTGACTCATTCAAATTAAATTGGCTCATTATTGCTTCAAATGGTGTTCTATCTTCCCAGACATTGTTTGTTGGAAGTTGGAAATCTTCGAATAACTGGTTTG
This sequence comes from Crocinitomicaceae bacterium, assembly GCA_002716065.1. Taxonomy (GTDB): domain Bacteria; phylum Bacteroidota; class Bacteroidia; order Flavobacteriales_D; family Parvicellaceae. The sequence continues at coordinate 23,030 of PAZE01000015.1, forward strand.
GAAATATTATGTTAGCAGATTTCAATCTTTAGACTCTGATTTTTCTATTTCATCAATTTTATTTAGAATTTCTTGCGCCTGATATTCTAATCTATCACTTTCTCTTCTATTGATTTTAGATTGTTCATAAGCCATTTTTTTTAGGTTTTTGTACTTGCTCATAAGTTTTTCCTTTTCCGTTTTTTTCTTAAATAATCCAAACATTTTGTTTAACTTTTAAATTATTAACTTAAACAAAAATACTTCAAAGACAATAATTTTTGGTTTTGTTTAAGTTAATTCTTACGCTCAACCAGTTCAAATATTTACATTTGAGCGCTTAAATATTTATGTAATAATGATTGTTTCAAAACCCAAAAGAAGAAACGTACCCCAAAATTTAAAGATCGATTCCTGGCAGAAATTGAAATCTATTTTTGATGAATTACTTTCAAGAAATATTCAATCAAGTTCAGATTTAGAAGATTGGATGCTTGATAACAGTGAGTTATCTGCCGTTATGGAGGAAGATATGGCTTGGAGGTATATTAAAATGAATATTGATACCACTGATGATCAGTTACAAAAAGAGTTTAATTTTTGGATTCAAGAAATTTCACCAAACGTAGCGCCCATTGCTCATCAACTAAATGTTAAGCTGGTAAGCTCTCCATTTCTAGATGAGTTGGATGAGAATAAGTATAGAATTTATTTGAGAGCTGTTAAAAATCAAATTGAAATTTTTAGAGAACAAAATATTCCTCTATTTACTAAAATGCAACAGAAACAACAGCTCTATGGATCAATCTGTGCTAAAATGACCATTTCTCATGACGGTAAAACATTAACTCTTCAACAGGCGGCTCAAAAACTAAAGTCTACTGATAGAGCGCTAAGAGAAGTCGTATACAATAAAATTAATGATAGAAGATTACAGGACGTTAAACAATTGGATGATCTTTTTGATGAGTTAATTGAGCTTAGACAGCAAATTGCGGTAAATGCTGGCTACGATAACTATAGAGATTATATGTTTTCTGCAATGGGTAGATTTGATTATTCCCCTGAAGATTGTACAAATTTTCATAATTCAATCAAAAAGCACATTGTGCCAATAATTACAGAAATTGAAAAAAGAAGAAAAGATCAATTGAATTTAACTTCATACAAGCCATGGGATACCCAAGTAGA
>PAZE01000016.1 GCA_002716065.1 Crocinitomicaceae bacterium
GCAAAATTTTCACCAAGAGTAAAAGATGTTATAAGTTATAGCCGTGAAGAAGCTATGCGTCTTGGCCATGATTACATTGGAGTTGAACATTTACTTCTTGGTATAATTAGAGAAGGAGAAGGTGTTGCTATCAAAATGATTGTTTCTTCAGGTGTTGACACCAAAGAATTAAGAAAAAAATTAGAATCCAATTTAGAATTGGGAACATCAAAAAATATTGCTGCTGGCAATATACCACTTCTAAAACAGGCTGAAAAAGTACTCAAAATCACTTATCTTGAGGCTAAACTATTTAAAAGCAACATGATTGGTACAGAGCATTTATTGTTGTCTATACTAAAGGAAGAAAACAATTTAGCTGCAAAAATTTTGAATGAGTTTAAAGTTGATTATGAATTAGTAAAAGATGAATTAGAGATGTTAATGGAAGAAGGATATAAAGAAACACCCCCTAAATCAGAACTACCAGGTGCTACTGGAGATGATGAACCGCCAAGAGAAGAATTTTCTAGCGAAAGCTCAAAAAAACAATCTGATTCTAAGTCTAGCACTCCTGTACTAGATAATTTCGGAAGAGATTTAACCAAATTTGCTGAAGATGATAAGCTAGATCCTATTGTTGGAAGAGACAAAGAAATTGAACGTGTTTCACAAATACTTTCAAGACGAAAAAAGAACAATCCTATTTTAATTGGAGAACCAGGTGTAGGGAAATCTGCTATTGCTGAAGGATTAGCGCTAAGAATTGTACAAAGAAAAGTTTCCAGAGTTCTATTCAATAAAAGAATTATCTCTCTTGATTTAGCTTCTTTAGTCGCTGGAACCAAATACAGAGGACAATTTGAAGAAAGAATGAAGGCGGTAATGAACGAATTGGCAAAATCACCTGAAATCATTCTTTTTATAGATGAAATTCATACCATAATTGGAGCTGGTGGAGCTTCAGGTTCTTTAGATGCCTCCAACATGTTCAAACCTGCTCTTGCCAGAGGAGAAATTCAATGTATTGGTGCTACTACACTAGATGAGTATAGACAATATATCGAAAAAGATGGTGCATTGGAAAGAAGGTTTCAAAAAGTATTAATTGAACCTACTAGTATTGACGAAACCATTCAGATACTTAATAACATCAAAGAAAAATATGAGGATCATCATAACGTTTCTTATACTGATGATGCTATTGAATCTTGTGTTAAATTAACTTCAAGATACATTACTGATAGATTTCTTCCAGATAAGGCTATTGATGCTATGGATGAAGTTGGCTCAAGAGTTCATATAACTAATATTAATGTTCCCAAAAACATCATTGATATTGAAAAACAAATTGAAGAGGTCAAAGAGCAAAAAGTTATGGTGGTTAGAAGTCAACAATATGAAGAAGCCGCTAGACTTAGAGATTCTGAAAGAAAATTAAATGAAGAGCTGGAAAAAGCAAAAAAGATATGGGAAGACGAAAGTAAAACCCATAGAGAAATTGTGACAGAGGAAAATGTTGCAGAAGTTGTTGCCATGATGACTGGTATTCCTGTACAAAAAGTGGCTGAAAAAGAAAGTGGTAGATTAATGAATATGGCAGAAAGTATTCGTGGTTCTGTAATTGGTCAAGATGAAGCTATTGTCAAAGTTGTTAAAGCTATACAGCGAAACAGAGCTGGATTAAAAGATCCCAACAAACCAGTCGGTTCATTTATATTTTTAGGCCCTACTGGAGTTGGTAAAACACAGCTTTGTAAAGTATTGGCAAAATATTTATTTGATTCCCAAGACGCTCTTGTTAGAATTGACATGAGTGAGTATATGGAGAAATTTGCCGTATCAAGATTAATTGGAGCACCTCCTGGCTATGTTGGCTATGAAGAAGGTGGTCAGTTAACTGAAAAAGTCAGAAGAAAACCATATAGCATTATTTTACTTGATGAAATTGAAAAAGCTCACCCCGATGTTTTTAATCTTCTTCTTCAAGCTTTAGATGATGGAAAGTTAACCGATAGTTTAGGTAGAAATGTAGACTTTAAAAATGCTATAATTATAATGACTTCAAATATTGGGGCTAGACAATTGCAAGATTTTGGAACTGGTGTTGGTTTTGGCACCAAATCTAGAACAGAAAATATTGAAGACAGTCAGAAAGGAGTTATTGAAAGTGCACTTAAAAAAGCTTTTGCTCCTGAATTTTTAAATAGAATTGATGATATTGTAGTTTTTAATACTCTAAGTAAAGAAGATATACTTAAAATTATAGAGATTGAACTAGCGAAGCTATTCAATAGGATTGTAGAGCTAGGTTACAATGTAGATATTTCCAAAGAAGCAACAGGTTTTATTGCCGACAAGGGATTTGATCAAAAATTTGGTGCAAGACCTTTAAATAGAGCTATTCAAAAGTACATTGAAGATCCATTGGCTGAAGAAATTATCCAAAAAAATGTTAATGAAGGCGACAGTATAACTATTGACCTTGATGCTAAAAAAGAAGCTATAGTTATAAAGCAAAAGAAAAAAAGAAAAGCCAAGAAAAAAGAAGAAGACGAAAACAAGGAATAATTATAAATAAATATTGTTTTCAAAATCTGGTGGTTCAATACCCATCTCCTCTTCAATTTCCCATTGTGTTTTTTTTCTTTTGAATGTAGCCCCCTCCTTTTTGAAGAAATAAGCTAAAACAAATCCTGTTAGAGCTCCAAAAAAGTGACTTTCAAAGCTGATTGACCAATCGTATGGAAATATGCCCCATATCATGCTGCCATAAAGAAATACAACAAATAAAGATATTGCCATCAATCTATTTTCTTTTCTAAAAACACCGCTAAAAAAAAGAAAAAAAGCCAAGCAATAAATTACACCACTAATTCCTATATGAAATGAGGGCCTGGCAGAAATCCAAACAAAAAAACCTACTAAAAACCAAGAGTAACAAAAAATTTTAGCAGCTATATTCTTGTAAAAATAAAGTAGTGTCCAACCAAGAATAAACAAAGCAGGAGAATTGTTAATAATGTGTTTAATATCATCAGATGAATGAATCAATGGTGAAAATAAAATACCAATTAATCCAGAAATTTTTCTTGGGTAAATACCGTAGGTATATAAATCAAGTTGATAATTGATGTTAAAAAAATGGATTAACCAAATTAAACCCAAAAGGAAAAAAAACGGAATAGCTGATTTGACCAAAGAATTCGAAAACCATTTCATTTATTTTATCCCCCTTTCTTTCTTTATGGTTTCATAAGCATCCTGTAATTTTTGAAATTTTTCTTTAGCTGCTTTTTGATGTTCCTCCCCCATTTGTGCATATTTGTCTGGATGGTGCTTAATGGCCATTTTTCTATATGCCTTTTTAACTTCTTCATCAGTTGCATTAGAATTTAACCCTAAAACTTTGTAAGCATTTGATGCATCTTTATAAAACATCGATTTTAATTGTTGAAACTCTAGTGTAGAAATTCTAAAATAAGAAGCTATTTGTTCAATTAGCTTAACTTCAGCTTCTGAAACGTGACCATCAGCCTGAGCAATTCCAAATAAATATTGAATTAAAAACAACCGTTGATCAACTGATAAAAATCGAATAAGCTGGGCACATTCATTGTAAACATTGTACTCTTTTTTTAAGATATCTCTAAATCTTAATATGTATTGTTTTGCATAAGAAGGTGGAAATTGTCTATTGAAAAATTGTTTAACATATTCCAATTCGGATTTTTTTACAGAGCCATCTGCTTTCATAACTGAAGCAGAAAGAATTAACAATGCCCTAGCAAAATCATTTTGAGAGCCCCCAGAAGAAAAGGAGTTGTTTCTAGTTCCTGAAGACGTTGTAGATGCTGAAATAAAACTTGATCCTAATGCAGATCCTATTAAGTAACCAATAAAAGCGCCAAAAAATGATCTGGTAACTACAAAACCCAATATTGCACCAATAATAGACGCTTTACTCATAAGCCGTTAATTTTTATTTCTTAAAATATATTACTTTTGGCACCCATATGCTAAAACCGTTTAAAATAAACTACCCATTAATTAAAACAGGTGGTGTATATACTTTTATTTCAGATTCTGGTATCGACTATGAAGTTAGATTTGCCAGAAAAAAAAATAACCTGCTTCATGCTACCATTGCCTTTGGTGTTATCAATGATGAATTTGATGGTGAAGAGTACGTTATGACCAATAAACATGAGGCCTATAAAGTGATGTCTACAATTGTTAAAATATTTATAAATTATAAACAAGAACATCCCAACATCAACACTTTTGAGTTTGTTGGAGAACCAACAGCAGATGAAAATGCTGAGTTCCCAAAAAAACGATTAACGCTTTACCAAAGATATCTTCCAGAAATATTCGATAAATCATGGAAGCAAACCGTAAAAGGTAACAGGGTAATTATTTCAATAAAATAAAGCCCCTTTCCGTTGAAAGAGGCTATAATTAAAGTTTATATTAATTCGTAGCTTCTTTCTACAAAGTCAGTTAAATCTTTTCCTTTTAACATTCCTTGAGATAATAAAGCTAAATCAAAAGCTTGCTTTGCCAACTTCTGTTTATCGGCTTTTTTAGCTTTTAAAATTTTAGAGATAAATGAATGATTTGCATTTACAACTAAATTATACATTTCAGGAAGGTTACCCATCATATGCATACCACCACCACCAAGAGCTTGTTGCTCTTTCATTCTTCGCATAAACTCACTTTGAGTAATTAATACAGGTTTTTCCGATTCACTTAAGCTTTCTACTTGAATAGTAAACTTTTCTTTTTCTGAAATGTCTTCAAAAATAGGCTTTAGCTTTTCTTCTTCTTCCTTTGATAGTTTTGAAGGTATTTCCTCATCTTTTGGAATAATGTTATCTAAAGTATCTGCATCAACCCTTGCAAAAGAAACGCCAAAATCTTGTTCAGCTTTCTGAATGAAATGACTGCTTAATGGACCGTCTAAAACAAGAACATCATAGCCCTTATCATTTGCACTATTTATAAGCGAATCATGTTCATTAACATCATGAGTATATAAAATAACTGTACGGTCATTCTTATCTACTTGATTTGCCTTAATCTTTTCTTTATACTCTTCAACTGTAAAATACTTACCATCTGTGTTTTTTAGCAGTAAAAAGTCTTTTGCTTTTTCATTAAACTTTTCATCAGACAGAATCCCGTATTGTATAAACACTTGAATATCATCCCATTTGTTTTGAAAATCCTCGCGATCTTTCTTGAACATACTGGAAAGCTTATCGGCAACTTTTTTAGTAATATGATTCGAAATTTTACGAACATTACTATCTGATTGTAGATAAGATCTAGATACGTTAAGAGGAATATCTGGAGAATCTATAACACCATGTAAAAGTGTTAGAAATTCAGGAACAATATTTTCAACTGAGTCGGTAATAAAAACCTGATTTGAGTAAAGTTGAATTTTATTTTTTTGTACTTCTACCTGATTTTTAAGTCTTGGGAAATACAAAATACCAGTTAAATTAAATGGATAATCAACATTTAAATGAATTTGAAACAAAGGATCTTCTGTAAATGGATACAACTCATTGTAAAAAGATTTGTAATCCTCATCTTTTAAATCTACAGGTTTTTTAATCCATGCTGGAGAAGTATTGTTGATTATATTGGGAACATCAATGGATTCTTTTTTAACATTTCCATCCTCATCTTTTTCTCCTTTTGGATGATCAATCCATTCTTTTTTGGTTCCAAATTCAACTTCAATTGGTAAAAACTTACAATACTTACTTAGAACCTCTCCAATTCTTGCCTCTTCAAGATATTCTTTAGAATCTTCAGCAATGAAAAGAACAATATCCGTTCCTCTTTCTTTTTTATCAATATCAGTTATTTCGTACTCTGGATTCCCATTAGACTCCCATTGAACTGCCTGACTACCTTTTTTAAATGATTTTGTTTGGATTTGTACTTTATCAGAAACCATGAAAGAGGAATAAAAACCTAATCCAAAATGACCAATGATAGATTTAGGATCTTTATTCTTGTATTTTTCAAGAAATTCTTCAGCACCAGAAAAAGCCACTTCATTAATGTATTTATTCACATCATCTGCAGTCATTCCAATACCATTATCTCTAATTGTAAGAGTTCCAGCATCTTTATCTAAAATTACGTGAACTTTTAAATCACCAACCTCTTCTTTAACTTCTCCTGCTGAGGATAAGGTTAGTAACTTCTGAGAAGCATCTACAGCATTAGACACCAATTCTCTAACAAAAATTTCTGTATCAGAATACAAGAATTTTTTAATTATTGGAAAAATATTTTCCGTTTGTACGTTTATAGTTCCTTTTTGCATAATCTTTTAAATTTTCATAATTATATTCAAAGTATATGCCATTTAGGTATTTGTGACATTATGTCCTAATTAGTCATATTCCAACTATTTTTTTTGTAAAAATGACAACTGTTATAATAGAAGATCAACTTTAAGGACAAAATGTCAAAATTGGAAAATTAAGAAGAAGAAATAGCTATCAATGTTAAAAGCAAAACCAACATTATTTTGTGTAAAACAATCTTTTCTTTAACCTATTTATAATGGACTTATAAATAAGTTTGATAATTAATTCAAATCTTTTGAAAAAGACTTTTTACATACTTAAAAACAAGTATTTTATTTCTTCGTTTATTCTATTACTAGTTTTATTTGTCTTTGAAGAAACACACGTTTTCAGACTGATAAAAATGAATTTTCATGTTAATGATTTAATTCAGCAGAATAATAATAGAGAAAAAGAAATTCAAAAAGTAAAAGAGAAAACCATTCAGCTTACTACCAATAAAGATGCGTTAGAAAAATTTGCTAGGGAAACCTACTACATGAAAAAAAAAGATGAAGTGGTTTACATTTTTAGCGAAGTTGATTAGATGAACTTATTTTCTTTTAATTTCAAATAATCTTGCAATAGTATAACTGCACTTATTTCATCTACCAATTCCTTATTTTGTCTTTTTTTCTTATTCATCCCACTTTTTGAAATGGTTTGACTGGCAATTTTTGAAGTAAAGCGTTCGTCTATCTCAACAATGGATATATTTTTAAATTTCCTTTTCAAATGTCTAACAAAATTTTGAACTGATTCAGAGCTATCAGTTGCTAAGCCTTTAAGATTTACAGGTTTGCCTACAACAATCGCATCTACCTTATTGTCAGCAATATAGTTAGTTAAAAAGCTAATTATGTCCTTAGAATGTAAACTTGTTAATCGTGTAGCAATGATTTGCAAATCATCGGTTACGGCCACACCTACCCTTTTATTTCCATAGTCTATAGCAAGTATTTTAGCCATATTGTAAAAATAAACTAATCCTTTAATATTGNTAGATTTGCATATGCTTATTACATTAGCNCAATATTAAGATTAATGCAAGAANTAAAAAACATTATAGAAAATGCTTGGGAAAATCAATCGTTACTTAATGAATCAGCTGTTGTAACCTCAATTGAACGGGTTATTGAATTATTAGATAAAGGATCCCTAAGAATTGCAGAACCAACTAGTAATGGTTGGCAAGTTAATGAATGGATTAAAAAAGCTGTAGTTCTTTATTTTCCAATTCGAAAAATGGAAACCCTAGAAGCCGGTCCCCTTGAGTTTCACGACAAAATGAAACTTAAAACCAATTACAAACAGCTAGGAATTCGGGTGGTTCCACATGCAGTATCTCGATATGGAGCTTATATATCTTCTGGAGTAATTTTAATGCCTTCTTATGTAAATATTGGTGCCTACGTAGATGAGGGCACTATGGTTGATACCTGGGCTACCGTAGGGTCATGTGCTCAAATCGGAAAGAATGTTCATCTTAGCGGTGGAGTTGGCATTGGAGGAGTTCTTGAGCCCTTGCAAGCCTCTCCAGTGATTATCGAAGATGATGCTTTTTTAGGTTCTAGATCAATTGTTGTTGAAGGCGTTAGAGTTTCCAAAGGAGCTGTACTTGGAGCTAATGTTGTTTTAACAAAATCAACAAAAATTATTGACGTAACTTCAGATGAACCAATTTACTATCAAGGTGTAATTCCAGAAAGAAAGGTTGTAATTCCTGGATCTTATACTAAAAAATTTAATGCTGGAAATTTTAATGTTCCTTGTGCGCTAATTATTGGTGAAAGAAAAGCAAGCACAGATCTTAAAACCTCTTTAAACGATGCTCTTAGAGAGTATAATGTAGCTGTATAAAATGAGTCTTAATATTGGATATGACGCAAAAAGAGCTTATCAGAACTATACTGGTTTAGGTAATTACAGCAGAGATTTACTTAAAAATTTATTTCTTAACTATCCCGAAAACAACTACCTGTTATATACCCCCAAATCTACGCGGAATCCAAGACTTTCATTTCTTTCTGAATTTAACAATGTAACAACTAAATTTCCAGATTCTCCCGTTCATAAAACTTTTAAAGGATATTGGAGATCAATTAACTTAGAAAAATCCCTAGTAAAAGATAAGGTTGATATTTTTCATGGTCTTAGCAATGAAATTCCAAGGAGAACAAAAAAAGATTTAAAATATATTGTTACCATTCATGATTTAATCTTTAAAAGATTTCCAAGAAATTATCGATCAATTGATAGAAGAATACATAATGTAAAATTCAAGTACGCAACTAAAAATGCTGATTTAACTATTGCAATTAGCCAGCAAACCAAAAATGATATTGTTGACTTTTACAAAGTCAACCCTGACAATATCAAAGTTCTGTATCAATCTTGTCATGACAATTTTAGACGTGATTATCCAAAAGAAGTCATTAATCATATCAAAGAGAAATTCCAATTACCTGATAATTTCATATTAAATGTTGGAACTATTGAAACAAGAAAAAATTTAAATGCTCTAATTCAGGCAATTCCAATGATGAAAAATGATTTACCAATTGTTGTTGTTGGCAGAAAAACAAGGTATTTTAATTTTTTAAAAGTTCAGATGAATAAGTTGAAAATTGATTCCTCTAGACTTATTTTTCTGAAGAATGTTTCCATTGAAGAATTACCTTCAATATATAAATTGGCTGATTTATTTATCTACCCTTCTTTATTTGAAGGATTTGGTATTCCAATTATTGAATCCTTAGTTTCTGGGACCCCTGTAATAACAACAAAAGATGGGTGTTTTAGTGAAGCTGGTGGACCTAATTCTATTTACATAGACCCTTTAAATTATGAAGAAATAGCTAATGCTATAGATTCCTTACTTAGTAATACAAAACAACAACAACTAATGATTGATACAGGTAAAGAATTTGTTAAAAAATTTGATCCTAAAATTTTAAGTACTGAATTAATGGGCATCTACCATAGTCTTCTTTAATAGAATGGATAATGTTTCGAAAGCTATAGAAGTTTTAAATGCTGGAGGTGTAATTCTTTATACAACAGAAACTGTATGTGGTTTAGGCTGCCTAACTTCTTCCCAAGAGGCTATAGAAAAGATATATAAAATTAAACAACGAGATTTTAATCAAAAATTAATTTTATTAATTGGAGACGATAGAAAATTAAATAATTATGTTAAAGAAGTTCCCGAAATGGCATGGGATCTAATTGACTATGCTGAAAAACAGCCCACTATTATTTATCCAAATGCGATTAATTTACCCAAAATTTTAGTTAGTGAGGATGGATCTGTTGCTATTCGTGTAGTAACAAATGGACCTTTACATAGTTTTCTGAAAAAACTTAAAGTTCCTTTAACATCAACATCTGCTAATATTTCTGGCTCCATATCTCCATCTATTATTAAAGAAGTTTCCAAAGAAATTTTGTCAAAAGTTGACTTCATATTAGATTTGCCACAAATTAACAGCTCAAGGCGTCCATCATCTATCATAAAACTCCAAACCAACGGTGAAGTTAAAATCATTAGAAAATAACTTTAGTAATCATCCTTTAATTAATACAAAAACGATAGAATCAATTGCCAAATCAGCAAATGAAGTCAATCAGCCAGTATATTTAATTGGTGGATACGTTAGAGATATTTTTTTAAATCGAAAATCTCAGGATTTAGATTTTGTTACTATTGGATCTGCAAAAGAACTTGCAACTACTATAGCCAAAAAATTAAATATTAAAGAGGTAGCCCATTTTAAAAACTTTGGAACTGCTATGATTAAATATGGTGGTCAAGAATTGCAATTTGTTGCGGCAAGAAAAGAAAGTTATAGACATGACTCAAGAAACCCAGTTGTTGAAAATGGATCGTTAGAAGATGATCAAAACAGAAGAGATTTCACCATAAATGCCCTTGCAATTAGTCTAAATAAAGAAAGTTATGGACAACTTTCGGACCCATTCAATGGGCTTAAGGATTTAAAAGATGAAATTCTAAAAACACCTTTAAATCCAGATGTTACCTTTTGTGATGACCCTTTAAGAATGTTGAGAGCAATTCGATTTGCAGCACAATTAAATTTCACAATTGATGAAAGAACATTTCAGTCTATTTCTAAAAATAATCAACGAATTGAAATTGTTTCTAAGGAAAGAGTTACTGAAGAATTGCAAAAAATAATTGGAAGTATAAATCCAAGTTATGGTTTTAAACTTTTAGATAAATCGGGTCTTTTAAATCTTATATTCCCAGAATTCTCTTTACTAAAAGGAGTTGAAGTTATTAATGGAATGGCCCATAAAGATAATTTTTACCATACCCTTAATGTACTAGACAATCTTCTTCCCTATTCAGAAAACAATATTTGGTTACGCTGGGGTGCATTATTACATGATATAGCCAAACCAGCTACTAAACGATTTAACGTTAAAACTGGTTGGACTTTTCATGGCCATGAGGATAAAGGAGCGAGAATGGTACCTAAAATATTCAAAAAACTTAAGCTTCCTTTAGATCATAAAATGAAATATGTACAAAAACTTGTTCAACTTCATTTGCGACCTATAGCTCTAACTAAAAAAGAAATTACCGACTCTGCAATTAGAAGATTACTTTTTGATGCGGGAGAGGATTTGGAGGACTTAATGATTTTGTGTAGAGCCGACATCACTTCAAAAAATAAAGAAAAAGTGAAAAGATATCTTAGTAGATTTGATATTGTTGAAGAAAAACTTAAAGATTTAGAAGAAAGAGACAAAATTAGAAATTGGCAACCCCCCATAACAGGCAAACAAATTATGGAAATCTTTAATCTTAAACCTTCTAAAGAAGTTGGCATATTAAAAGATGCCGTAAGAGAAGCTATTTTAGATGGAGATATTGAGAATGATTATCAATCAGCAATCAATTTTATTATAAAAAAAGGTAAGGAAATAGGACTTAATACCAGTACATGAAAGCGTATAAATTTAGAGTTGTCATAGATATAGAAGAAGATGTATTTAGAGATATTGTGATTCTTGAAAATCAAAATTTTGAACAATTACATCATTCAATAATTCATGCATTTGGATTTGAAGGAGATCAAATGGCCTCCTTTTACATGAGCGATGAGCAATGGGAAAAAGGCGAAGAAATCGGTCTTATGGACATGTCATTTGGAGAAGAAAGTGGTCCTTTGAGCATGAAAGAAGTTCAAATTGGAAGTAAAATTGAAAACCAACATCAGAAAATATTATATGTCTATGATTTTTTAAGAATGTGGATTTTTTATTTAGAACTTATAGATGTATTTGAAGAAAATAGTGATGATGCTTATCCTCATGTTTCCCTGAATTTTGGCGAATCACCAGAAGAATCTTCAAAAGATATTCCAGATCTCCTTGATGGAATGACCACATCATCATCCATTGAAGATGAATTAAATGATGTTTTTGATGAATTTAGTGATGATGAATTTGGAGATTTTGAAAATATAGATGATTACGATCTTTAATTAATAGGATCCCAATAATTTTCTTAGCAACCACTCACCAGAGAGTAATACTATAAAAAGTACAAATAATAGCTTTCTTTTAATTATATCTTCAAATTTAATATCGTAGTTTATTAAATCGGCTACTTGTTGATTTTTCAATAGATCATCTGCTAACTTACCAGTTGAATATGGTGAATATAAATTTCCATTGTATTTGCTTGAAAGCAAATTGAGAAAATGAATATCAGCTTTTGTTTTTAAGTACTCTAGTTTCATCTGTTTAACAACAAAATCTCCTTTTTTTAAATAAGATTTATCTCCCATTTGTGTAGATACTTTATAGCTATAATTTCCAGGAAAAAGTTGATTAATATTTAAAAAGTAACCGTTTGAGCTAGAATTAAATAATTTTTCTAAAACCTTAGATGTGTCGTTAAACAATTCCAATTTAACATCAACATTATCAACTAGTTCATAATTTTCATTGTATAATTTCGAAAAAAATTGAACCGGTTCATTTTCAATAAACTCTTGACTTACGTCAATGGTAAATTTTTCTTTTTTTTCAGTTGAAAGTAAATACTGAATAATTTTAGATAAAAATGAATCAAAAATATCCGATTTTTCACTTTTCATTAGCTCGTTCATTCGCCATCTCCAAATACCCTCACCTAAAAGTGTACCTATTTTATAATTTTCTAACTGACTAAAATGCAAGAGTGGATAGGTTGTTTCAACACCATTAATTTTTTGAAATAAAACTGTTGATCCTTGAAAAGTAGTTTTGTAATTTGATGAAAATGGCACATCTAAAGGTGGATAATTTTCCAATTGCTTAATCATTTGTTGAGGAACAATAAAATTGTTAAAATTTTCATCAACTAATGCTGTAACAGCATACGAGCCTTTTAGGTCATTCATTTGTATTCCCAAATTTAAATCTCCATAGTTAACAGCCATGGTGGAGCCTGTTATATTAAGAACAGGAATATTTGCCTTTCGAATAGTTTTGAAATAATTACTTATCGAAGTTGTAATTTGACTTGTTAATCGATGAGTAATTACCAAATCGTAATTGGAAAAATCACCATCAAAATCTGATAAAAGACGTACGTTTATAGAACGTCCTATTTTATTAGATAAGGCACTTTTCAAAGCTGAAACATCCGGATGTGGTGATTTAGCAAGAAGTAGAACTTGTTGAGTTTCATCCACAACATTTACATAAAAAATAGATGAATTGTTCTGATATGTAATCTCTCCTTTTTTTCGTTGAATATCAACCCGATACTTAGAAAGTCCAATTTTACTAGCTTCTAAAACAATAGGGATTTTGAAAGATTCAATTTCTAATTTAGGTTGAATGTTTTGTTGGTGAATAACTTCTGAATTTAATGAAATAGACAACATAAATTCATTGTTCTGAAAGTTATTGGATAATAGAGAAATTTCAACTGGAAATGAATTACCCAATACCACGTCTTTGTTGTGTCTAATTTTTTGAATTGATAGATCTTTTCTTACCGTAGAATCTCCTAATGATATGGAATGAATAGAAACATTATCTAATCCATATTCTTTATAAAGAGGATGGTATCCACTATTAAACAACCCATCAGAGGATATTATAATAGAAGCTAAATTCCTTCCATAATATCTATTTTTTATCTCTGTTAATAATTGATCTAAATTGGTTTTTTTATCTGTATATGAAATAAGTTTGTCTGAATTAACTGATGATCCAAATTTCAAAAAATCAACTTCATATTTAGAAGCTATTTGATTGGATAAAACTTCAATAGAATCTTTATAAGCATTTATGTAAAAAGAGGAATCTTTAGAAAGCAAAATACTTTCGGAATCGTCTTGAGCAAAAACTACTATAGGTCTTTCCTTATATTCATCAACTGTTTTAAACATTGGCTCTAATAAAACAGCACATAAAGCAGAAACAATTATAAAACGAAAGGCAAAGAGTAAATAAATAAATTTACTAGGAAGTTTAGATTTTTTTTTACTTCTAAAATAGAGCCCTAAACTATAAGCTAAGCCAATTACTAAACAAATACTTAAAAAGTAATAGGGATAGCTTAATTCTAATTCCATAATATATTAGGAAAGCATTCCTCCACAAACACTTAAAACCTGACCAGTAACATAGTTGCTCATATCTGATGAAAGGTATAAACAAGCATTAGCAATATCGTCTGTTGATCCAGGTCTTTTTAGTGGAATATTTTCTGCCCATTTACTTATGACATCTTCTCCAAGAGCAGCTGTCATCTCAGTTTCGATAAAACCTGGAGCAATAACGTTACATCTAATATTTCTAGAACCAATTTCTTTAGCAATAGATTTTGAAAAACCAATAATACCAGCCTTAGATGCAGAATAATTCGATTGACCTGCATTTCCCTGAACACCAACAATAGAGCTCATGTTAATAATAGATCCATTTCGCTGTTTTAAAAATGTCCTTAATGATGCTTTAGTCATATTAAATACTGACTTTAAATTTACTGCCATAATATCATCCCAATCTTGTTCAC
The DNA here is from genome assembly GCA_002716065.1 of Crocinitomicaceae bacterium. GTDB lineage: Bacteria > Bacteroidota > Bacteroidia > Flavobacteriales_D > Parvicellaceae. Next base: position 14,401 of record PAZE01000016.1, read on the forward strand.
TCATTCGCATAAGTAACCCATCTTTTGTAATTCCAGCATTATTAATTAAAACATCAATTTGACCAAACTCACTTACAATTGAATCAACAAGTTCTTGTGCTTGGTTAAAATCTCCGGCATTTGATTGATATCCAATGGCCTTTACGTTAAATTCTTTAAGTTGATTTTCAACTTCTTTAGCTTTTTCAGCACTAGAAACATAAGTAAACGCAATATTTGCTCCTTGCTCAGCAAATTTCATAGCTATTCCTTTACCAATTCCTCTTGTAGCTCCGGTTATAACAGCGACTTTTCCTTCAAGTAATTTCATAAAATTTAATTAAGTTTTAAGTTAATATGATTAATCCTATACATTTGCAGCTTTCAAATATAGTAATGAGAAAACTAATCGCACTCTTAACAGGCATTTTTATTTTCACAAGTACTTTTTCTCAAACATGGTTTGATCTTGGTTTAAAAGGTGGAGCAGGAACAAGTATCTTAATTAATCAAAACATTTGGGATGATAGAGATTATAACCATAGAATATCTCCAGCACACTGCTTTGGAATAAAAGCAGGTATAAATCTATCTGAAAATCACGAAATTACATTTGATTTACTATACAACCAATTCAATCAATCTTTTTTATACAATCAATTCGATAGCCTAAATAACAGCTCTGCTTTACTTGGTTCAAAAATCACCTATAATTCAATGTCTTATTTATTGATGTACAGATTCAATAAAGAAGGAAGATACTCTGAAATTGGTTCTAGTATTGAAACTATTCTTAATTGCTCAACAGAAGATGACAATAATCTAGCTCCTTCAATTAATAAAAATGATTTAACTAGGAGCTTTCCTTGTTTAGTTGCTGGTTTTGGTGCGTATTTTATGGGTACTGATAATTTTGGAATAACTACTGGACTTAGAATAAGTTATGGTTTTTCTGATATAATTTCTAATTCAGGTAAAAATTTATTGCTACCTAATTTTAAAAACTATACTACTTATACTCCATCACACCCACTTAGTATACAATTTATTATAGAGGCAAATTTTGATTTCGCTTATGTTGCAAAAGCACAATGTAGTAGAAGAAAATTAATCTTATTTTAATTCTTGTTAAATACTTCTTCAACTTATAAAGAATAAGTTCTTTAGAATCCTTATTTTTGGGCTGCTAAATCAAAAGGATTTATGAGTACAGAAACGGAAGGAAAAATCAAAGATAAATCAATAGATAAATCAACCTTTATCAATGAAGTAATTGCTGATTATAAGTTAGCATGTATCAGCAGGGAGGCCTCTCTTTTAGGAAGAAAAGAAGTGCTTACTGGGAAAGCTAAGTTTGGTATTTTTGGAGACGGAAAAGAATTGGCTCAAATTGCTCTGGCTAAGCAATTTAAAGATGGTGATTTTAGATCTGGCTACTATAGAGATCAAACTTTCATGATGGCAATTAATGCCTTAAGTGTTCAACAGTATTTTGCTGGTCTTTATGCCCATACAGATTTAGATCACGAACCTTCCTCTGCTGGAAGACAAATGGGTGGTCATTTTGCTACAAGGAGTTTAAATGAGGATGGTACATGGAAAAATTTAATGACTCAGAAAAATTCTTCTGCAGATATCTCTCCAACAGCTGGACAAATGCCAAGATTATTGGGACTTGCTCTAGCCTCTAAAATTTATAAAGACAATAAAAGTTTAGAAAATTTTAAACAATTTTCTAACAATGGCAATGAAGTTGCTTTTGGAACTATTGGAGATGCCAGTACTTCAGAAGGAGTTTTTTGGGAAACAATAAACGCAGCTGGTGTACTAGAAGTCCCTATGGCTATGTCTATATGGGATGATGGTTATGGAATTTCTGTTCCAAAAAAATACCAAACAACTAAAGAAAGTATATCAACTTTACTTGAAGGGTTCGAAAAAAACGAAAATACCAATGGCTACAAAATATACAAGGTAAACGGCTGGGATTATGCCTCACTTGTAACTACCTATCATGAAGCCATAAATTATTGCAGAAGTCATCACGTACCAGTACTTATTCATGTTGAGCAAATCACTCAACCTCAAGGTCATTCAACTTCTGGATCTCATGAAAGATACAAGAGTAAAGAGCGTCTAGAATGGGCCAAAGAATATGATTGTAACGTACAGTTCAAACAATGGATTTTAAGTAAAAATAATGCTCTCAAACAACCTCTTTCTACTGTTGAACAACTCCAAGAGATTGAAACTGAAGCTAAAGCATTTGTAAAACAAGAAGCTAAAAAAGCCTGGAAAGCCTATAACGATGACATTATCAATGAAAAAGATTCGGTACTTCAATTGCTAAATAATCTTGCAAAAGAAAGTTCTCAAAGTCAGCAGATTAGTTCTATTGCAAAAGAATTAAAATCAACACTTGATCCATTAAGAAAAGATATTTACAGATCTCTAAAGGAAGCTTTGTACTTAACCACTAAGGAATCATTAGCATCAAAAAAAGAAGTTTCCGCTTTTATTTCTAAATCCAAAGAAAGTTTACATGATAAGTATAGCTCTTACTTGTACTCTGAAAATGGAACTTCTTGTCTAAACATTGAAGAAATCTCACCTTCTTATGAAAATTCCTCTAAAGTTGATGGTCGAATTATTCTTAAAGAAAATTTTAGAGAAATTTTTAAGTCCATGCCTGAAGTAATCACTTTTGGTGAAGATACTGGTAAAATTGGTGGGGTAAATCAGGCTATGGAGGGAATGCAAGAGGAATTTGGTAAAGGTAGAGTTTTTGACACAGGGATAAGAGAGGCTACTATTGTTGGACAAGGTATTGGAATGGCCCTTAGAGGTTTACGACCTATCGCTGAAATTCAATATTTAGATTACTTACTTTACTGTCTTCAAATAATGAGTGATGATTTGGCTACGCTTTCTTATCGTACAAAAGGAGGGCAAAAAGCACCCGTTATCATTCGAACAAGAGGACATCGCCTTGAAGGTGTATGGCATGCAGGTTCACCATTAGGTGGAATAATCAATCTTATTAGAGGTATAATAGTTTGTGTGCCAAGAAACATGACTAAAGCAGCAGGATTTTACAATACCCTTTTAAAAGGAGATGAACCAGGATTGGTTATTGAATGTTTAAATGGATATCGATCGAAGGAGAATATGCCATCAAATTTAGGTGAATTTACTACACCAATTGGAATTCCTGAAATTGTAAAGGAAGGTAGTGACATTACCGTTGTTAGTTATGGTTCGACATTTAACATTTGTATTGCTGCTGCAACTCAACTGGAAAAAATGAATATCTCTTGCGAACTAATTGATGTTCAAACTTTATTGCCTTTTGACATTAACCATTCTATTGTCTCCTCTTTGAAAAAAACCAATAAAATTATTTTTATTGATGAAGATGTTGAAGGTGGAGCAACTGCTTTTATGTTAGACCAGGTCATTAACAAACAAAAGGGATACTATCATCTTGACGCTGAACCTAGGTGTGTTACTGCAAAAGATCACAGACCTGCATATGGATCTGACGGAGACTATTTTTCAAAACCTAATAACGAAGATATTGTTGAAGCCATTTACTCAATTATGAGCGAATCTGATCCAATATCTTATCCCAGTATACTATAATTAATGAGAATTTTTGTTTTTCTTTTATTGTGTTCCATAACTATTAGCAGTAGTTATGCTCAGGATAGAAAAACAGACAAATTAAAAACATGGATGGATGTTCATCCAGGTGAATACTTTCCGGTTAGAATTGAATTTAAGGATAATGTTGATTGTTATTTGTTAAATCAGCAATTTAAATCTGATAAAACACCACTTTTTAAGCGAATAAAAACTGTTAATAATCAATTAATAGACCAGTCCATTACATCTCAAGGGCCTGTATTAACGTTTTTAAAGACCCGTTTGTCATCTCAAAGTCAAGTAAAATCATTTTGGATTGTCAATATTATTGTTGCATTATTAGATGAAAACACCATTAACGATTTAGAGCAATTTCAGTCCATAAGCTCTATAGATTTAGAGGATAATAAATTTGTAGCCTATGATGACTATAAAATAGAAAAACCAAAATTAAAACAGCCTAATGGAGTTGAAAATGGTTTAATGGCCATAAATGCTAGACCAATGTGGAATTTAGGATATACAGGAAGAGGAAGGCTAGTTTACAATTACGATACAGGAGTATGGCCCACCCACCCAGCTTTTTCTGAAAGATTTATTGGAAATAGGTATCCTATGAATCAAAGTTGGATAGGTTTTTTTAATTCATTTGCTAATGGTTCAATTCAAAATCATGGAACCCATACCCTAGGAACTATAGCTGGTCTTGTTCAGTCTACAAATGATACAATAGGTGTAGCCTTTAAATCCTATTGGATTGCTAATGATTTTGTTACCTCAACAGTTGCACAGCTACCTCCAATTGTCAATATGATTGAAGCATTTGAATGGGCTCTAAACCCTGACAACGACACTTCTACTACTATTGATGTACCTGATGTAATTAACAATAGCTGGAGGTGGTATGATGGTGGAGATACAATTCATTGCGGAGGTTTTGTTGTTAATTTAATGAATGCTATAGAAGCAGCTGGAATTGCAAATGTTTTTTCTGGAGGAAATTCAGGTCCAAACAACACTAGTGTTAATTCTCCTCAAAGAATTAATACTTCACTAGTAAATACATTTTCTGTTGGCAGTGTAAATGGAAATCTTAGTTTTCCTTACCCTATTTCTAATTTCTCTACTAGAGGTCCCACACAATGCCCAGGTTCGGGTTCATTGGCTATCCACCCAGAAGTTGTTGCCCCTGGACAAAGTGTTCGATCAGCTTGGGGGACAAACGACTACAATACTATTTCTGGCACAAGTATGGCCGCTCCTCATGTTACAGGGGCTGTTTTACTTCTGAAAGAAGCATTTCCCTACCTTTCTGGAGAAGAGCTTTTAATGGCACTTTACTTAACAGCTGTTGACATGGGAGACCCTGGAGAAGACAACACCTATGGAATGGGGTTAATTGATGTATATGCAGCATTTCAATACCTTTCAACATCTAACCAACCTGTTAATCCAACCAATCCATATTATGATCTTGCCATAGACTCAATTGATTTAATTAACATTCAAGAACTCACTTGTGAAAATAACCTTTCTGCTAATGTTTATTTTTCTAATGTTGGTGATTTTCCAATAACTAGTATTGATTTTAGTATTCGAATTAATTCTTCTTCAGCTATTAATTTTTCTTGGAATGGAGTTCTTAATCCACTTTCTTCAACATCTATAAACATCCCTTCAATCAATAGTTCAAGTTCTGGAAAAAAAGAAGTGCAAATAATAGGATCACTTCATGACTCAATAATTGAATACGATTACTACAACAACAGTGCTATTACAAGATTTTCCAAAATCGGAGATTTCTCTTCAATGCCTTTTATAGAGCATTTTGAAAATGGCATTAATGATTCCGTTTGGTGCATCAGTAATTTAGATAACGACCAAACCTGGGTAGTGGACTCAACTGTAGGTTTGCCATGGAGTAATTTATCTGCATGTATGAAACTTTACTCCTATTCTCCAAGAGAAAACCAAAAAGATGGATTGTTGACTCCAAATATTTCTCTTTCCCCTTCTTTAGATCAGTTACTCACTTTCGATGTTGCCTACCAGCAAAGAAGTTCCAGTAATGTTGTTAAAGACACTCTTAAAGTATATGTGTCCACAAATTGTGGTGAGTCATTTGATTATTTGGTATACGAAAAATACGATAATCAGCTGAGCACTTTTGATACAGTAAAACACGATTTTACACCTGAATTTAGCACGCATTGGAGAAACGACACCATCAATTTATCGCAATTCGCCAATCAACAAATCATCGTTAAATTTGAAACCATTAATCGACAGGGAAATAATTTGTATTTAGACAATATTAAACTATTTGAAGGTCAGATTGCTCCGGTTGCTATTGCTGAAGAAAAAATTTCCTTCATAGTTTATCCAAATCCAGCTCAAAATAAGCTGACCATTTCATCTATTAATAAAAACATTACCAACTATAAGCTAGCTGTTTACAATTCTTTAGGAAAACAAATTAAGAAGACTTCTATTTCAAATAATAACACAACGATATTCATCTCTGATTTATCCAATGGAATTTACTTTGTTAAGCTATATAATGAATCTCACTCTCTAACAAAATCATTTGTAAAATGGAAAAACTAACCATTTTATACACATTCGCATTTTTTGTTTTTCTGCCATTTGGCAGTTATACTCAGGATAGTCAAATAAATTGTCTGAAAATAAAAAAAGGAAGGTTTGAAATGGTTGGTCCTCAAGGAGGAAGCATAAGAATCAAACGAAAATCTAATATTCAAGTTGAAAGGTATTCAAGACAGAGGGTAAAACATCGATTTTTAATTTCTTGGATAGACGATTGCAATTATGTGCTTACACTTAAAAAATCTAAAATTAAATCGCTATTGAACGACACAGAAATTAAACTATATGTTTCTATCATTGAAGTTAATAAATACTACTATACAGCACTGATTAAGTCAGAAGAAAATGGAAAGCAGGAAAAAATTGAAATTCAAATTAAATAGCCTTGGATAATTCAACACTAAAAGAAGAACTAGATTATTTTGTAAATAAATACAACAACCCTGGATTTATAACCAATGACCCCATTTCAATAGCTCATCAATTTTCGTTAAAAGAAGATATAGAGATCATTTCAATTCTTGTTTCTACTATAGCTTGGGGAAATAGAGTATCTATAATTAAAAGTGGAGAGAAATTGGTTCAACTAATGAACGGTGAACCTTATAAATTCCTTTTAAAATATACTGAAAAGGATATTCATCTACTTGGCGAGTTTAAGCATAGAACTTTTAACTGTTTTGATTTGCATTTTTATTTACTCAGATTACAGCACATTTACAAAAATTACAATGGAATTGAAGCTGTTTTCGAAAAGGGTTTTGCTATAGACGGTAAAGCTTCTACAGCCATTTCATTCTATAGAAATATGATTATCGGTAAAGAATTTTTGGGAATAAGAACCTCAAAACACATTGCCAACCCCCAAAAGGGATCCGCTGCCAAAAGATTAAATATGTTTCTGCGTTGGATGGTTAGAAAAGACAATAACGGAGTAGATTTTGGGTTATGGAAAAATATCTGTCCATCATCCCTATCCTGTCCATTAGATGTTCATAGTGGAAGAACAGCCAGAAAATATGGTTTAATCAGTAGGGTTCAAAATGATATTAAAACAGTTAATGAGTTGGATACATCCTTAAGAAAATTGGATAAAAAAGATCCTGTTAAATACGATTTTGCATTATTTGGAATAGGTGTTGAAAAGGAATTAATGGTATAATGTATAAATTTGTAGCCAAATGAATTTTTTATACCCTGATTTTCTTTGGGCAATCTCCTTAATTGCTATTCCAATTGCAATACATTTATTCAATTTTAGAAAGTATAAAAAAGTCTATTTTTCAGATATTTCTCTATTAAAAAATATTAACAGTCAAACCAAAAAACAATCTCGACTAAAACACTTACTTGTACTTCTTTCAAGAATTCTTGCTTTGATATGTTTAGTATTAGCCTTTAGCTATCCTTATAAACCACTTAAAAACAACTCCAATTTTGATCAAAAATATGTTGGAATATATATAGACAATTCTCTTAGTATGGACAATAAGAATCAAAACGGATTTATTATTGAACAAGCAAAGGAAAAAGCATTAGAAATCATCAATCAATACCCTACTAATACAAGATATATTTATACAACAAATGATTTTGACGCTAATTTACAACGTGATATTTCCAAAGCTGAAATTCAGGATCTCATTTCTAAAACTAAAGCTACTTATCTTCAGAAATCTTATGCTGAAATTTATTCTAAACAAGCAGATCTATTAAAGAATTTTACTAAAAATAAAGATGTCTTTTGGCTTTCTGATTTACCAAAATCAACTACCATCTCAAATTTAGCAATTGATTCTTCAGTATTTGTACATATTGTCCCATTTACAAATAAAAGTAATGGTAATTTATTTATTGATACTGTTTGGTTTGATACACCAATTAGAAGAATTAACAAGCAAGAGCTCATTAATGTTAAGCTCATTAATACTTATGAATCTGATTTAAATTTTAGAATTGAGGCTCTAATAAACAACAATGAGACTAAAGGAATTAATAATGGAACAATTGACGCCAATAGTAGCCTAACCATTCCTGTTCCGTTTATGATAAGACAAGCCGGAATCAAACATATAGCACTTGAAATTTCAGACTATGGAGATCCTAATTTAATTTTTGATGACAATTATTTCCTAACCTACTCTATCAATTCAGCAACAAATGTTTTACACATTTTTGAAGAACACGATAAAAATTATTTCAATTCCTTATTAAATACATTAGAAAATGTGAATTACACCCCCTGCTCAATAAACTCTGTAGATTATTCCAAAATAAGAGATCAGGATTTAATTATCATTGAAAATGTTTCAGAAATCAATTCAGGTTTAATTGCTTCATTGCAAGAATTTATTGAAGTCGGTAAATCGGTAGTTGTATTTCCTTCAGGCACTATTAACAACTCTTCTTACAATAATTTTTATAGAAAATATGCAATCCAATTTAATGGTATTGACACAACAAGAAAATCTATTGCTAATTTAAACTATGAGCATCCTATATTCAACGCTGTTTTTGATCAGGTAAAAGAAAACATCAACTTTCCTGTTGTAAATGAAAACCATAAAGTAAACCTTCTTTCTAATAGCATGTCTAACGAAATTATTTCAATGAGTAACAACCAACCTTTTCTCATAGAAACACTAGAAAAAGAAGGCAAATTGTACACGTTTACTTTATCAACTCTTGCGAGGTCTTCTAACTTTTTAAATCACGCCTTATTTGTTCCCACGATTTTAAGAATTGTTGAGCGTTGCCAAGTTCAAAATCCACTTTCCTATATTATAGGTAAACATCAAATGGTAAAATCAAAAATTAATCTTTCTCAAAGCAGTGATCTTAGTGTAAAAAAAGAAAATGATGATGATGTGTTTATTCCTGGTTATAAAAAAAAACAACAATCCAGTGTGTTGTTTTTTAAAAACACCATTAAAAATCCTGGAAACTTCAATGTGCTCAACAAACAATTAGCAATAGATGGTTTTTCCTTTAATTATTCTAGAGAAGAATCAGCAATGGAATTTTTCAGTATCCAAGAATTTTTATCTCTTTTAAAAGAGAATGAACTAATTAATTTCTTCCATGTTTTTGAAAATATTGATAGTAATACCACTCTTGATTTAACTTCACAAACAAAAGGTATTTTATATTGGAAGCATTTTATTGTCCTCACTTTAGTATTTTTGGGGTTAGAAATTCTTTTTATTAGAATAATTAAATAAAAATGAGTAAAAGCATTCTCTTAAAAAACGTCACCATAATTGATCCTAATTCAGCTTTTAATAAAAAGAAAAAGGATGTTCTTATTGAAAATGGAATAATTGCGAAAATTTCTGGAAAAATAACACCAACTAAATCTACTCATATTGTTGAAGAAAAAGACCTTCATATTTGTCCTGGACTGTTTGATTTGCTGGTGAATTTTGGAGAGCCTGGATATGAGCACAAAGAAACACTAGCAAGTGGATGTAATGCTGCTATGCATGGTGGATTCACTGGAGTTGGCCTATCAACTGAAACTGATCCTGCTAGAGATAACAAAAGTGCAATTGAATTTTGTGTTAACGCTACTGAAAATCATTTAGTGGACCTTCACCCTTATGGCACAATTACCAAGTCAAGAGCCGGTAAAGAGCTTTCTGAAATGTTTGATCTAAAAGCATCTGGAGCAGTTGGTTATTTTGATGGAAAAAAACCAATAAAATCTGCTGGTCTAATGGCTAGAGCTCTTTTATATGCAAAAAATTTCAATGGATTGATTTTTTCTTTTGCATACGATTCTTCTCTTTCTCCCAAAGGACAGATGAATGAAAGTATTGAAAGTACCAAACTTGGATTAGAAGGTATTCCTTCCATTTCTGAAGAGCTGCAGCTAAGTAGAGATCTTTTTCTGACTTCCTATAACGATGCCAAAATTCATTTTGCTACTGTTTCTAGTGAAGCCACTATTCCAATGCTGCTTGAGGCCAAACAAAATAATATCAACATTTCTTCAAGTGTAGCCATTCATAATTTAATTCTTACAGACGAGGCACTTTCAGATTTTGACACCAACTATAAGGTGATGCCTCCACTGAGAACTGCCTCTGACAAAGCAACCTTAATTGAAGGGCTAAAAGAAGGAGTTATTGATGTAATAACTTCTGATCATAACCCTCAAGATACAGAATCAAAAAAGATGGAATTTTCTTTAGCAGATTTTGGCATTATAGGTACTCAGATTGCATTCCCTCTTGCAGTTACTCACCTAAGCGATTCAATAGGTCTTGAAGGGATTGTTACTAAAATGGCTATTAATCCAAGATCTATACTTGAATTAGATATTCCCATAATAAAAGAAGGATTCAAGGCAAATATTACTCTATTTAATCCTAAAAAGGAAACTCAATTTAACGCTCAGACCAATCAATCGTTAAGTGAAAACTCCCCCTTTTTGAACACCAAAATATCTTGTAAAGTTTCTGGAGTCATAAATGGAAATAAATATCATTTTAATGATTGATATTTATTAACGAAAAATACTACATTTGTGCCGGGCAAGTCTTATACGACCAGCTCCTGCAGAATCCCCCAGGATGGGAACATAGCAAGGGTATGCGGTTGTAGCGGTGCGATGTAAGTAGCTTGCCCATTTTTTTCTTTTTACCATCTTAATTTATACAAATGAAATTTTTTATCGACACAGCTAATTTGGAGCAAATTCAAGAAGCTCAAAACATGGGAATACTTGATGGAGTTACAACCAACCCATCTTTAATGGCTAAAGAAGGTATTTCTGGAGAAGAAAACATCATTAATCATTACAAAAATATTTGCTCTATTGTTGATGGAGATGTAAGTGCAGAAGTAATTTCAACAGATTTTGAAGGAATGGTGAAAGAAGGAGAAAAATTAGCTGCCTTGCATTCTAATATTGTTGTTAAGGTACCTATGATTAAAGAAGGTGTTAAAGCCATCAAGTATTTTTCTTCTAAAGGAATTAAAACCAATTGCACTCTCGTTTTTTCTGCTGGTCAAGCCCTACTAGCTGCCAAAGCAGGAGCAACCTATGTATCTCCATTTATTGGAAGGCTGGACGATGTTAGCACAGATGGTATCGATCTTATTGATCAAATAAGATTAATTTACGATAACTACGGTTATGAAACTCAAATTTTAGCTGCTTCAGTAAGACATCCAATGCACATTATTCAGTGTGCAGAAATTGGTGCAGATGTTATGACTGGTCCTCTTAGTGCTATAACTGCTCTTTTAAAACATCCACTTACAGATATTGGACTTGAAAAATTCTTAGCTGATTTTAATAAAGCCAACGGCTAATCAAAATGTTGATTGAAATTCTAGGTGAAAATCCTGATTCAAGAAAAATTAAACAGGTAGCTGATGTACTGAAAAATGGTGGAATTGTTGTTATTCCAACAGATACCATTTATGCATTTGCAGCTAGTTTAAACAATAAAAAGGGACTTGAGCGATTGGCTAAATTTAAAGGAGTTAAACTCAATAAAGCTCAGTTTTCGCTTATTTGTGATGGCCTGAGTGATATTTCAACATTTACCAAGCCTATAGAACGAAATGTATTTAGAGCATTAAAAAATTCTCTTCCTGGTCCATTTACCTTTATTTTAAATGCCAATAACCATGTTGCTAAATTATTTGGCACTAATAAAAAAGAAGTAGGAATTCGTGTTCCAGATCATCAAATTACAAAAGCAATAGTTCAGCAATTGGGACACCCATTGGTAAGTACATCTGTTCATGATGACGATCATATTATCGAATATACCACAGATCCACAAGCTATTTTCGAAAAATATGAAGATAACGTTGAGATGGTAATCGATGCTGGTTATGGAAAAAACCAAGCCTCTACCATTGTCGATTGTACTACTGGTGAGCTTTCTATACTACGTCAAGGTATTGGTGAGCTGAACGCTTAGTAGTTATTGGAAAAGCACTTTCTCAACTTTCAATAACTCCCCTTGATTGGAAAATACACTTACAAAGTATACTCCCTTAGGGTTGTTTGTAAAATTAAATTCAGTGCTAGAATTTACAAGTTGTTTTTGAACTACAAGCTGCCCTATCGAATTGGTAATCTCAATACTTAAGTTATCTGGTTTATTAATAGTAATGCTGAATACTCCATTAGAAGGGTTTGGAAATAATTCAACTGTAATTCCATTTGATGAAAATATTCCGGTGCATTCTAAAACCACTATGGTTAATGTATCAGATCCTGTACAACCAGTAGTAGAGTCTGTAAAGCTGTATACAATGGTATGTGTTCCTATTCCTGCAACTGGTGGATAAAAACGATCATCAGTAACTCCAGGACCCGTAAACACCCCTCCTATTGGAGACGGTGTTAACAGTACATTATCTTCATCTATACAAACTGAATCATTTGCAGCAATTGCAACTACAGCTGGTAATTGAACAACTTGAACAAGTAAAGAATCTGAACTAGAACATCCATTAACATCAGTACCTACAACAGTATAGATGGTTGTATTGGAAGCATTAAAAGGTACTCCATCTACTGCTCCATTGTCCCAGCTATAATTCGAGGCTCCAGAACCTGAAAGAGTAACTGGCTCACCTTCACATACTGTAACATCAGCACCTGCATCTACTGTAGGTAGAGCATTTACAGTAACATTGACAACATCAGCATTAACACAACCATTAGCATCTGTTCCAGTAACCGTGTATGTATTAGAAAATAAGGGAATAAAATAAGTTCCATCTGTTACGCCATTATTCCAAGTGTAACTTACTGCTCCAGATCCATTTAATAAAATAGAATCTCCTACACAAACTGCAACATCAGCTCCTGCATCTACTGCTGGAATTGGATTAACGGTTACCAGTACCTGGTCGGAATTACTGCAGCCATTGGCATCTGTTCCTGTAACGGTATAGGTAGCTGTAGTGGCAGGAATAAAATATGCTCCATCAGTTACTCCATTATCCCAAGTGTAACTTACTGCTCCAGATCCATTAAGAACAACAGTATCCTGCAAACAAATGGTTTGATCGGCTCCAGCATCTACTGCCGGTAAAGAATTCACAATAACATCAACCTGATCTGTATTTACACATCCATTGGCATCTGTTCCAGTAACTGAATAAGTTGTTGTAGTTGTAGCATTAAAAGGAACACCATCTGTCACTCCATTATCCCAGCTGTAGCTTACTGCCCCAGATCCAGATAAAGTAGTAAGGTCTCCACTGCAAACAGTTTGGTCCGATCCAGCACTTACTGACGGTAAAGTAAGCTCTTGTACATACACCGAATCTGTAGCGGTACAACCCAAACAAGTACCTTGCGTTGGAACATCTGTGCTCCACGTTGCACCATTAATGACTCCATTATTTCCATTGGAGGATTGGTCAATGGCAGTTGAACCACTGCCCTGTTCAAAATTCCAGTATCCAACAAGACCAGCTTCGTTTCCAGTTGGTGGGCAGTTCATGTAGTTTTGTATTTCAGTCTGAGATAAAGCTGTATTCCATATTCTAACTGAATTAATTTTACCATCAAAATATTCAACTGGAGGAGTACTTGCAAATCTTCCGATATTTAAAATTGCTGAGGGTGTTTGAATAATATTTCCAGAGTTATTTGTATTACTAACAAGCTCAACCCCATCCAAAAAAATTCTTTTATTAGTTCCATCATAAGTTGCCACTAAGTGAACCCATTTATTGACCAAATCTAACGGATTAATAAATGCATACATTTGATCAAAACCATTTTGTGTTGTTAAACCAAAATTTATTATTGTACCTGGACCTGCAAGACCTCCATTATGTTCAAACATCAAAAACCAATCGCCATAATCATTTCTGATTATTTGTGTAGCTGTTTGAAATGTTAAATCATCTGGTTTAATCCATGCCTCAATGGTAATATTATTATAACTTGACATATCTATTGTAGCAACATCAACATAATCATCTTGTCCATCAAAACTTAATGAATAGTTGTTACTTACTACTTCAGCATTCCCTACAGTAGCTACATAATCTCCAGTTTGGCTGGCATAAATAGTTTGAGTGGTATCGCCTGTATTCCAGCTGTAGTAGTTATAACCTGCACCTGCATCCAGCAGTATACTATCTGAAGCGCAAAAACTTAAGGTGTCACCTAAATCTACTGTGGTAACAGAAATATTTACCGTATCTGAATTACTACATCCAGAATTATCACTTGCTGTAACTACATACTCGTTACTTGTTGAGGGAGAAAAAGGAACTCCATTGGTTACTCCATTGTCCCAAACGTAAGAAATAGCAGGTGGTCCTACAGTAATGGAGTTAGTCATCATACCATGAAACTCACAATTGTAATAGTAAGTGCCAGCTGCTGTAGGCACCCAAGTAATGGTACCTGAGCTAGTTCCATTATTTGCTACAGCTACTCCATTTGCAGAACCAGTTCCCTGAACGGTATTAATCCAAAAAGGATGAGCCGGAGCATTAACATTAAAAACTAGCGTATCGCCAAGATTTATAGTAATAGCAGGATCCGAACCAGCAAAACTACCAGCAAACGTATAATCCATAGCTCCAGAAGCAGTAACATCTATGGTGTAAGTTGAAAAGGGACTATTTCCATTGTGAATAAAAGTTCCGTTTGGAATTGGACTTAAAGCAGTTGAATTTGAAGATTCTCCATCCAATGCATTAGGACCACTAAAATTCCAGCTATTTAGCGAAAAAACAGATCCATCTGGGCCTGTAGAGCTGTTTCTATATGCCCAACCATCAAGATATTCCCAAGGCTCACCATTGCCATCTACATTAATATCACCAAATACATCAATTACATTTCCTTGATAAAAAAGCTCTATGGCATCGTCTCCATTAATGTTAACCGCACTTGAAATATAATCTGCAGCAAAACCAAACCAATCGTTAAATTTGGCAGAATCTGAAGTAAGGTAAATGTACTCTCCAGCACTAGCTGAAACAGCTGAAAATGTATATTCCTGACCATCTGTACCCCCGCCATTATTGGCAGACCCAACTCCGTACTCACTCAAATCACTTATGTCTTTAATTACATAAAGCTCAATACCCTTTGGTGTACCACCCGACAATGGACCATCAAAGACTGCAGTAATTACCAAATTATCATTCGGCAATATATTTGCGCTTGCCGATAAAGTAACGGATTCGCCATCACAAATAGTTTGATCAGCTATATTGCTTGTAAAAAGAATGTTATCACATGGATTTTGCCCATATAAAAAGGAGATAAAGAAAAAAAGTAGTACAAGAGATATATATCGATTTGTCATTTTATAAATTTTTAAAAAAATTACAAAAAAAAAGAGCTTGTAGAAATGATTATTATCTAATCTTTAAAACTTTCTTGAAAACTTATAGAACTGTTGAGAATTATCGGTTCATAAATTATTGAATTTAGATACAAATAAATACCAATGGTGTTAAATTACATATGGATTGCATTTTTTCTAATTGCGCTTATCGTTGCCCTTTTTAAAACAATTTTCAGGCACGACATGGAAGTGTTCTCTGCTATGGTTAATAGTACTTTTGACATGGCAGAAGTCTCTTTTGAAATTGCCATTGGGTTAACCGGTATTTTATGTTTATGGTTGGGAATAATGAACATTGGAGAAAAAGGTGGAGCTGTACAGCTTTTATCTAAACTATTTGCTCCTTTTTTTAATAAGCTATTTCCCGACATTCCAGAGAATCATCCCTCAAGAGGGTCTATGATGATGAACTTCTGTGCTAACATGCTAGGATTAGCCAATGCAGCTACGCCAATGGGTCTTAAAGCAATGAACGAACTTCAAGAGCTTAACGACAAAAAAGACACTGCCAGCAACTCTATGATTATGTTTTTAGTATTAAACACTTCTGGTCTTACCCTAATTCCAATAACTGTAATGAATTACAGAAGCCAGTTTGGTGCAGAAAATCCTGCAGATGTATTTATACCTATTTTGCTGGCCACTTTTTTTGCTTCTATTGTTGGACTAATTACTGTTGCTATATATCAAAAAATTAACCTTTTCAATAAAACAATACTTATCTATTTAGGTGCTATTTCGGCTGTAATTGTAGGTGCTATATACTACTTTAGCTCATTGTCGCCAGAAGCGCTTAAAGTTCAATCTTCACTCATTAGTAGCATTATACTTTATGGTCTAATCTGCTTATTTATTGTTTTGGCATTAAGAAAAAAGATTAATGTTTACGATGCTTTTATTGAAGGGGCAAAGGGAGGCTTTGAAATAGCCATTAAAATCATTCCCTTTCTTGTAGCAATTATTGTTTCAATTGGCGTATTTAGAGCTTCTGGAGCAATGGACTTAATTATTGATGGAGTTGCTTGGGTGTTTGGATTATTTTTAGAAAATACTGCCTTTGTTAATGGACTACCTACAGCAATAATGAAACCTCTAAGTGGGTCTGGTGCCAGAGGTCTTATGCTAGAATCATTTCATCATTTTGGTGTAGACAGCTTTGTTGGCAAGCTTACTTCTACCCTTCAAGGTGCAACAGATACTACCTTTTACATTATTGCCGTTTATTTTGGTGCAGTAAGCATACGAAAAACTAGATATGCTATTACAGCAGGTTTAATAGCAGATTTAGCTGGAATTATAGCTGCAATTTTCATTGCCTATCTGTTTTTCGGAGGGTCTGTTGGAAATATATCCAATCAAGAAATTACAGAAAAATTTGCAAATTGTGTTGAGAATTCCAATATGAAAAGCTTAAATAAACACTTTAGTAATGACCTATACTTAATTGATTACCAATTAGATACCATTTCAAATAATCCTTCATCATTTATTAATGAACTTAATTCAATTGCTAATTATAAACTTGTTTGGCAAAAGGAAATAAACAACGAAGAACATATGGTAAAATTTGAAAATAAAAACGACACCAAAAGTTACAAGCTGTTTTATAAAAATGGAAAGATTATAAAAGTTGAATACTTAGGATTCTTTAAATACGATTAGCTAAGAGACAAAATTGAAGAATAAACTGAATCTACTTGCTTTTGTAAGCCTTCTAAAGAGTGCTTATTATCAATTATAAAATCTGACAAAGCTGCCTTTTCCGATTGCATCATCTGATTGTTAACTCTTTTCATTATTTCACTTTCGGAAAGAGTATCCCTTTGAGCAACTCGTTGAATTCTTATAGATAATGGACACGATACTAAAATTACTTTATCGACATTTTTATAAGCCCCACTTTCAAATAAAATAGCTGCTTCTTTAATGATGAATTTAGCTGATTGTTTTGACACCCAATGGGTGAAATCATTTGCAACAAATGGATGAACTATGTTGTTTAGTTTTTTTAGCTCTTTGTAGGAACTAAAAACAATCTCGGCTAAATATGCTCTATTGAGTTGATTCTTTACAAAAACATTTTCCCCAAATACTGAAACCAGTTCTTTTTTTAGATTTTCATCAGTTGACATGATACTTTTTGCCCTGGCGTCAGAATCATAGACAGGTACACCTTTTTGTAAAAACATGTTGGCAACAGTAGACTTGCCAGTTCCTATACCTCCAGTTAAGCCTATTTTAAGCATATGAATTACTTTGCTTTACCCATTGATGCTTGAGAAGCTGTTTCTTCAGTTAACTGCGTTGAACTATCTAAAGATACAGCAGATTTTTCAATCTTAAGCTTTACTCCACCCTCTACTTGAATGGTAACTGTAGTATCTTTAACTTCAGCCACTTTTCCATGAATACCACCAATTGTTTGAATGTGATCTCCTTTTTTTAAATTGTTTCTCATTTCCTCTAATTTTTTTCTTTTCTTATTCTGAGGTCTAATCATAAAGAAATAAAAAACAAGAAACATTGCACCAAACATTGCAATTAAATTCCAATCTAATTCAGGTTTTGTTTGTAAAAAAATCATAGTTTATATATTAATTAAATACCAACAACCTGGCCCTTTAAAAATAAACGGTTAGTTGCTGGTCTTGTATTTGCGATTATAGAAATATATTTTCGTTGAGCTCCAGGAGATTTTGGACTAAATTCAATAGGAATTTCACCAGAATCACCAGGGAGAATTGGATGTTTAGGCCATCCTTTAAGAACTGTACATCCGCAGGCTGCTTTTACAGAATGAATTATTAAAGGAGTTTTACCTGCGTTGGTAAACGTAAAGGTGTGGCTTACCGTAGCTCCCATTGCAATGGTATCAAAATTAAATTCTGCACTAGAAAACTCAATAACTGGAGGGTTCTCGGGGTCAATCATATCTGCAGTTATCTTAGGAAGCTGATCTGTTTTATCAGTTATACATCCATAGATAATAACAAAAAGTAATAAAATACAAATGCTCTTTTTCATAAATTAATTTATTAATCCTCTACCAGTTTTAATGATTTTACCAGATTCTTTAAGGTCCGCAAAGACATTATCTAAAATTCCATTAATAAAACCATTACTTTTTGGGGTGCTGTAAAACTTAGATATTTCAATGTATTCATTAAGGGTAACTTTCAAAGGAATAGATGAAAATTCACTAGCTTCATTAATGGCCATATTCATTAAAATAATATCCATTTTTGCCAACCTATCTTGTTCCCAATTTTTAGTATACCCAGTTAGAAGTGAATCGTATTTTTGTTTGTTGGAAAGAGTAAGCATGAATAGATCTTTGGCAAATTGTTTTTCATCTTCTTTCCATAAAGGCAACACAATTTTTTGATTTTCACCATTAACAGTTAACGACTTTAATGTTTTTATCACCATTGAACATACATGATCAATATCATCTACCCAATAAATGCTATTTTCTTCGAAAAAATGATGTATTAACCCAAAATTGCATATTTCCTTTTTAAAAAGTAAAATACATGCAGCCTTATCATCTTCAAAATCTCTATCAGAGCTAGATGCAATTGAGTTAAAAACATCAGTGCTTATAAGATACTGATACAATTTCTTAACGATATCTTGCTTTACATCTCCAACCCAGTTAACAGATAGTTTTTCAGATGCAGTTTTTAAGGATTTATTCTTGGCTAATGTCTTAATAAAAGAATTATCTATGATGTTTTTATGAACAATTGCATCCTCCGAACTTGAATACTTACGATTGTTTATCTCATCATATTTATTTTGAGCACAGCTCACCAATTCTTCAAAAATGGTTAAATAAAAAACATACATCTCATACATCTTGGAGATGCTTAGCATCAGCTCTTTATTTCCAGCTACCTGATTGGAATTATCAGATTGAAAAAAAGCATATAAAGATTGAAGAATCTTAATTCTTATCTGCCTTCTGTTTAACATATCAAGAACTTTTTAAAGCCAATTCCCTTTTAATACGTTCTTCAGCCATCTTGTTAGCAACCAAAAAAGTTGGAATAGATTCTAATTGAGAAGTTTTTATAATATCATAAGTAGTGGAATAAATGTTTTCAGCCATCTTCATTACATCCTCATTTGAAATATTCATTACTTCAGCATAACAATTCATTACTCCGCCAGCATTAATTAAAAAATCTGGTGCATAAATAATTCCTTTTTCCATTAATAAATGGCCATGCTTATTTTCATCAGCCAATTGATTATTTGCAGCTCCAGCAATTATATTACAAGATAACTTTGAAATTGTATCGTCATTAACAGTAGCACCTAGTGCACATGGTGCATAGATGTCCATATCAACAGAGTAAATATCTTCAGGGCTAACAATTGAACAACCGTACTTACCTGCAACATTCTTTAATATATCATCGTGAATATCTGTAATTACAATATCTGCTGACTCCTTAGCCAAATAACCCACTAAGTATTCACCTACATGACCAACACCTTGAACAGCAATTTTCTTTCCAGAAAGAGAATCGCTACCATATTGGATTTTTGCAGCAGCTTTCATTCCCATATACACTCCAAAAGCAGTCACTGGAGATGGGTCTCCACTTTTTCCAGGCATTCCAGAAACGTGTTTAGTTTCCTTAGAAACATGAATCATATCTTCAGGACTTATACCTACATCCTCAGCAGTTATGTACGCACCAGAAAGACTTTCAACGTATCTACCAAAGCTTCTAAATAATTCGGGGGATTTATCCTTTCTTGAATCACCAATTATTACTGCTTTTCCTCCTCCTAAATTTAGATTAGATATGGCATTCTTATAAGTCATACCTCTAGAAAGACGTAAAACGTCTTTTAAGGCTTCTGCTTCATTTTTATATTTCCACATTCTTGTTCCACCTAAGGATGGGCCACAAACGGTGCTGTGAACAGCTATTATCGCTTTTAAACCCACTTTAGGATCTTGGCATATAAGGACTTTTTCATGTCCCATAGCAAACATCTCAGAAACAACACCTGAATGCTGACTATTGTTATTTGAAACTTCTTTAACTTCCATCAAATATCGTGTTGAATAGGATTTATATTAAGTTAAATTAAAAGAACAATTGCAAATGTAATATAATGTCTAATATTAAAGATTATTTCAACAAATATTCTTGATAACTAGTATATTTGGATTCTAGCATGAAACCTCTTTTTCACCTAAATAAATATCTTATTAAATACAAGTGGTTTCTAATCTTTGGTTTTATCTTTATTGTTCTCTCCAATCTCTTTAAAGTATATATGCCTGCCATTGTAGATCATGCCGCAGATGAGATATCAATGATTTATGAAAAAAAACTTTCATCTACACAAAATGATTTATGGGATACTGGTTTAAACCTAGCATTACTCTATTTAGTTTATGCTTTAGTGAATGGATTTTTTCTATTTCTAACTAGACAAACCATTATTGTAATGTCTAGAAAAATTGAATACGATCTTAAAAATGAAATATTCAATCACTATCAATCCTTAAGTACATCATTTTTCAAAAAAAATAATACTGGTGATTTAATGAATAGAATTAGCGAGGATGTCAGCAAAGTACGAATGTATTTAGGCCCTGCTATAATGTATTCTTTAAATGTATTTGTCCTTTTTGTAATGGTCATAACCTTTATGTTTAACAAAAATGCTGAGCTTACTATTTATGTACTTGCACCTCTACCTATTCTATCTTTTATCATTTATAAAATAAGTTCTGTTATAAATCTTAAAAGTGAAATTACACAGCGACAACAATCTAGGCTTTCTACATTTGTTCAAGAAGCCTTTTCAGGAATAAGAGTCCTTAAAGCCTACAATAGAGAAAACTATTTTCAAAATGAATTTACCCAAGAGACAGAAAATTATAAAAGAGCAGCATTAGGTTTAGCATTTGTCAATTCATTTTTTCTTCCGGCAATTGTTCTTCTAATTGGATTGAGTACCGTATTAACCATTTACATAGGTGGTATAAAAACAATTAACCAAGAGATTGATTACGGAGACATTCTTCAGTTTGTATTTTACATCAATTTTCTAACTTGGCCCTTTGCATCAATTGGCTGGGTAACCTCACTAATTCAAAGAGCTGCAGCCTCACAAAAGCGAATCAATGAATTTCTTGATCAAAATGAAAAAATTCATGTGCTAAAAAATGCAAAAAAAACAGCTAATATAAATTCCATTTCCTTTAATAAAGTAAGCTTCACTTATGAGCACACAAATATTCAAGCGTTAAAAAATATTTCATTTAGCCTAAATAAAGGGCAAACACTAGGGATTATTGGAAAGACAGGATCAGGAAAATCAACGATTGCAAGCTTACTAAGTAGATTATATGATCCTTCTGAAGGAATAGTAAGAATTAACGATTCCAACCTAAACGAACTTGATTTAGAAAACATAAGAAGTAAAATTGGTTATGTTCCTCAAGATGTTTTCCTTTTTTCAGACTCCATAAAAAACAATATTTTATTTGGAATTAACAACCATTTAAATGATGACCAAAAAGTTATTCAAGCTGCTGTAGATGCCCATATTCATAATGACATCATGGAATTTCCCAACCAATATGACACTTTAGTTGGCGAAAGAGGAGTTACATTATCTGGAGGTCAAAAACAACGTATTTCAATTGCAAGAGCGCTAATTAGAGAACCTGAGATTTTAATTTTAGATGATTGTTTATCTGCTGTGGATACCTCAACAGAAAATACAATTCTAAAAAACCTTAAACCATTACTAAAAAAATCCATTTCAATTATAATTGGTCACCGAATAAGCTCTGTTTCATTATCAGATTATATTCTGGTTTTTGAAAATGGAGAAATTATAGAGCAAGGTAATCATCAACAGTTACTTGAAAACAAAAATCATTATTATGAAATCCATAAAAAGCAACTGATCGATAAAAATGATTGAATTATTAATTTTCTCTTTGCTATGAAAAAAGAGTTGAGTAAATTGCAATGTAATTTAAGAAAATGGAAGAAGGAAACGGAAACAACAATTACAGAGACGAGATTTACTCAAAATCTGTTAGAGCAGGCAAAAGAACCTATTTTTTTGATGTTAAATCCACAAGAGGTGGTGATTATTATCTAACCATAACAGAAAGTAAAAAGCGCTTTCAACAAGATGGATCATTTCATTTTGAGAAACACAAGCTTTTTCTTTACAAAGAAGATTTTGAGAAATTTAGTGATGGCCTTGATGAAGTGGTAGCAAAAATTCAAGAACTAAACAATTCTTCTGATGACTCATCATCAATTTCCCAAAATAACGATTCTGAAAATGATGTTTCTAATGAAAACATGTCTGAAGATGGGAATTTCAAAGACGTAGATTTTGATGATTTATAAGTCTAAAACTCAATAAAATTCCCCAACATTTTCTTCAATCTTTCAATAGACTTATCATCTATAAGTTGAGTATCATCAATTAATTTCTCAATTCCACTTAACTTAGGTTTATCAGAGTAAACTTCAATTTTTAAATGATGAAGAATTTCGGTAAAATGATCTAATGCTCTTAATCCACCGGCATGACCAGAAGACAACCCAATTAAAGCAGCTTTTTTTCCTGATAACTTAAGGAAATCCAAAGAGTCAACAAATGCTTTCAGTACTCCAGGAAAACTTCCGTTATATTCAGGAATAACAAAAACAAACTTTTTAGGATTTTCAATATATTTTCTAGTTAACGTCTCATATTCATCAGTTTTAACTCCATAACTACAGCTAAAAATAAAATCTGCAGGAAGATTTTCTAATGAAAAAAGTTCTGATTCAATACCTTTTGCAAATAGAATTTCTTGGCATTTAGTTGCAACCTTTAAACTATTACTATTGATTCTGTTGGTTGTTGATACTATTGAAATCATAAAAAATTTATTAACACTTAAATACTATAAATTTAATTACGTAATTGTCTGTATATCTTTGGTTTAATTACTACTAATAATGGTTAAAATCAATAAAAAATGTTAAAAACCTTATTCCAATGGTCGAATAAACAAAATTTTGTGTATAAATGAAAGTTGACTCATGTATAATTTAACTTAATTAAAAATAAATTTGATCATTAAGATTTATAAATCACGAAAATGGAATTTACTTTCTACGGTCATGCATGTTTTTCTGTAAAAATTGGTAATAAATCATTACTCTTTGATCCTTTTATTACTCCCAATGAATTGGCAAAAGATATAGATATTAGCACTATTAAGGCAGACTATATTCTAGTATCTCACGGACACGAAGATCATATTGCAGATGTGCGAAAAATTGTAAACAGTACTGGTGCTAAATTAATTTCTAATTATGAAGTTGTTACTTGGTTTGCAGAAAAGGGAATATCTGATTCTCACCCAATGAATCATGGTGGTTCATGGAATTTTGACTTTGGCAAAGTTAAATATGTTAATGCTGTTCATAGTAGCACTCTCCCTGATGGAAGTCCTGGTGGAAACCCTGGTGGGTTTGTCATAGAATCAGCTGAAGGTAATTTTTACTTTGCTGGTGATACAGCCCTTCACATGGATATGAAACTAATTCCATTACAAACCAATTTAGATTTTGCTATTCTTCCTATTGGAGACAATTTTACTATGGGTATAGATGATGCTATTCTAGCTGCTGAGTTTGTAAAAGTAGATAAGGTTATTGGTGTTCATTATGACACTTTTGGATTTATAAAAATTGACAGCGATGCTGCCATTAAAGCATTTAATACAAACAAGGTGCAGCTAATGCTACCTGCTATTGGAGAAACTATTGAACTATAATTTATGGGAAAAGTAATTACTATTGCTAATCAAAAAGGAGGTGTTGGAAAGACTACTACCGCAATTAATTTATCTGCTTGTTTAGGCGTACTAGAAAAAAAAGTGCTTTTAATTGATGCTGACCCTCAAGCAAACTCTTCTTCAGGCGTTGGTATTGATCCAAGAAATATAAATGGAAGTATATACAATTGTTTAGTTGACAACAATTCCAATATAAATGACTTTATTAAGCAAACCAATAATCCTAATCTTTTTATTTTACCATCACATATTGATTTAGTCGGAGCTGAAATTGAAATGATCAACCTTTCTCAAAGAGAATATCTTATTAATAATCTAATTGAATCTGTTAAGAGTGACTACGATTTTATTGTAATTGATTGTTCTCCATCCTTAGGCTTAATTACGCTTAATGCATTAACTGCTTCAGATAGTGTTATTATTCCTGTGCAATGTGAATATTTTGCTTTAGAAGGTTTAGGAAAGCTTCTGAATACGATAAAAATTGTTCAAACTCGATTGAATACGAATTTAAGCATTGAAGGAATTCTTCTTACCATGTATGACACAAGATTAAGACTAGCCAATCAAGTTATTGAAGAAGTAAAACTACACTTTCAACAGCTGGTTTTTGATACCATTATTCATAGAAACACAAGACTTGGAGAGGCCCCAAGTCACGGAGAAACAATAATTATGCATGATGCAAGTAGTAAAGGTGCAATTAATTACCTTAATCTAGCTAAGGAGATACTCACCAATAATTCTAAAGAATTGGAATCCAATCTAGATAAAATTTCATCTGATGAGCACTAAAAAATCTGCTTTAGGAAAAGGCTTAAGTGCCTTATTAGAAAATAGCGATACAGATATTACTTCCAAGACCAATAGTCCTGCTAGCAACCAATTGCTTAGCAGTATTTCTAGAATACCATTAATCCAAATTGAAACCAATCCATTTCAACCCAGAACAAATTTTAACAAGGATGCATTATTAGAGCTATCTCAGTCCATTAAAGAACACGGGATAATACAACCAATTACTGTAAGAAAACTTGGGAACAGTAAATTTCAAATTATTTCTGGAGAAAGAAGATTTAAAGCTTCTGAAATTGCTGGTCTTACTGAAATACCTGCTTATATACGTCTTGCAGATGATCAAAGCATGCTTGAAATGGCTATTATTGAAAATGTTCAACGTTCAGATTTGAATGCTATAGAAATTGGAATTAGCTACAAAAGATTATTGGATGAGTGTGAGCTAACTCAGAATGAGTTAAGCACTAGAATTGGCAAAAATAGATCCACTATTTCAAATTTTATTCGAATTCTTAATTTGCCTGAAAAAATTCAAGCTGGAATTAGAGATAATCTAATTTCTATGGGACATGCTAGAGCACTTCTTTCTTTTGAAACTGAAAAAGAGATGATTAATGCTTATGATCGAATTGTTGCTAATCAACTTTCGGTAAGAAAAACAGAAAACCTCTCCAAAAAAAGCAACACTACTACACCAACTGTTTTGTCTAGGTACGAAAAGAGAATGCAAGCTGAATTAAAAATGAATTTTAACACCAATGTAAAAATCAATAAGACTTCTAAAGGAAATGGTAAAATTCTAATCACTTTTAAAGATGATACAGATTTAAATCGTATTCTTGAATTATTAGATAACTAATGCGATTTTTAGCTTTCTTTTTTATACTTATTTTAGCTTCAGCCCTTTCGGCTCAAGAACCTTTATATCCAGATTCTTCTCATTCTCCAAAAAAAGCCACCCTACTCTCTTTTTGTATTCCAAGTGCTGGTCAATTTTACAATCATTTTCATAGGCCAAATAAAAAGAAAAAAAACTTGTACTGGAAGCTACCATTAATATATGGAGGACTAGGAACATCTGTTTTTTTTCTTATTAATAACCAAAATGAGTTTAATTCCATAAAAAGTGAACGATTGTATAGAGTTAATAATGTAGGTTTAGTTGATCTATATCCTGAATATTCATCCAGCCAGCTAGAAATTTTACAAAATGATTATAGAAGATGGAGAGATTTATCGGTTGTTTCTATATTGGGAGTTTATTTACTTCAAGTTTTAGATGCAACTATTGAGGGACACCTGATTCATTTTGACAATTCTGATAATTTATCCATTAATTTAATGCCCCAATTGTATTATTCCAATTCTACTCAAGCTTTACTAACTGTAAACATTAGATTTTAATAGATTATTTCTTATATCATATTTGATAAATTAAAAATTAATTAATTTCACCCTCTGATTAAGACTTATGGAAAAGTATGATCTTTGTGTAATAGGTGCTGGACCTTCTGGATATGCTGCTGCAATGAGGGCCGTTGACTTTGGAAAAAAAGTTGTTCTTATTGAAAAAGATAAAATTGGGGGCGCTGGACTCTACAATGGGGCACTTACTTCTAAAACTATGTGGGAGCTTTCTCAGAAATTTAGAACAGTAAATAGCAGTATTGTATCTTCTGGGAGAAGTAAGTTTGATATCAATTGGGATCAGGTTCAGAAGACCATGCAAGAAGCTATGTTCGATAGGAAATTTCAATATTCTTGTCATATTAAACTACTCCAATCCACTGAGCTAAATCAAATTTTTAAATACGAAAGAGGATTTGCTAGTTTCATTGACAAAAACAACATTAAAATCACAAAAGCAAATGGCGATGAAAAAAGAATTTTTGCAGAAAATATCATTATCGCTATTGGAAGCACCCCTAGACATTTGCCTAATATAAAAGTTGATGAAAACATCATTCTAACCAGTAATGGTGTTGATTCAATGGAAGATTTCCCTAAAAGCATGGTTATTGTTGGAGCTGGTGTTATTGGATGTGAGTACGCAACTATGTTCTCAAACTTTGGCAAAACAAAAATATATCTTATAGATCGAGCAGATAAAATACTCCCTTTCGAAGATGAAGATATATCCAATTTAATTGGTGAAAATTTAA
Organism: Crocinitomicaceae bacterium; assembly: GCA_002716065.1. Classification (GTDB taxonomy): domain Bacteria; phylum Bacteroidota; class Bacteroidia; order Flavobacteriales_D; family Parvicellaceae. Next base: position 41,790 of record PAZE01000016.1, read on the forward strand.
CTAAAAATGGTGTAACGATTCATCAAAATGCGAATTTAGATCGACTCGAAGAAAAAGATGGTGAGGTTGAATATGAACTTTCTTATAAAGATGGGAAAAAAGAAGTAATTAGAGTTGAAAAAGCATTGCTTTCTGTTGGTAGAGTAATAAATATCAAAGGGCTTCAGATGGAAAACGCTGGAGTAAAGTTAAGCAAAAGAGGTGATCATATTGGCGATACTGACACCCAAACTAACGTTCCAAATATATATACCGTTGGAGATGCAAGCGGACACATAGCATTGGTTAATATTGGTGAATTAGAAGCTAGACATGCTGTTGAAAGAATTTTCGACAATAAAAAAGAGAAATTAAACTACACCAATATTAGCACCATTATGTTTCTTCAGCCTGAAGTTGCTTCAGTTGGAATGAATGAAAAACAATGTATTGAAAGAAACATTCCTGTGAAAATTGTCAAGTTGGATTATTCATGTATTGCAAGAGCTATTGCCATGCGTAAAACTGAAGGTTTTTTCAAAATCATTGTAACAAATGATGATAAAATGAAAATTTTAGGAATGAGAGCTGTTGGTGAGCATGCCTCAAGTGCTATTCAAGCAGTTGCCCTATTAATAAAGATGAATAAAGGAATTCATGAACTAGCTGAACTTGTTCATCCACATCCATCAATAATTGAGGGTGTACAGGAGTGTGTTCGAATGCTTTTGAATAAATCAATTTTCAAATCTTCTATCTTTAAAGACAAGCTGTGGTGCTACAGTTGTGTAGATGGTGTAAAAACTCCTTTACAAAGATTATAATTTAGACATCCTTTTTTATATTTTTATCGTCTTAATTAACGTATTGAGTTTAATTACTATTTAAGACTATGAAACCTATTTCAAAATTCCCCAGAATACTTCTCTTATTAATTGTTTGTTTTTTTATGAACCTTTTCTCATTTAAAGCACAAAATTCTATTGTTCCTGATAAAATTAACTATCAGGCAATAGCACATTCTTCCAATGGACAAACACTTAACAACCAAACCATTGATGTATTAATTGGTATTCACAGTCAATCTTCATCAGGCACCTTAGTTTATCAGGAAGAGCACAACGTTACTACTAATGATTATGGACTTTTTACCTTATCTATTGGTGATGGAACTCCATTGTTAAATCCATTTAATTCAATTGGATGGGAAGATCAAAATTACTATTTAAATGTTCAAGTAGACAATGGATTTGGTTATGAAGATCTTGGTTCTCAACAATTGGTAACTGTTCCTTACGCATTGCATGCTAGAACTGTAGAAGTTGACAATGTTGATGATGATGATAACGATCCTGCAAATGAATACAATATAAACGTTACACTAAATGGTGATACACTTCAAATTACTGATGGTGGTGGTACGCAAAGTGTAGATTTATCCTCTATTTCTAGTAGTGACAACCAAAATCTAACTGGTGCAACTCTTTCAGGTACTAACTTAACCATAGACATTGAAGATGGAAACTCAACGTCTGTTGATTTATCCTCATTACAAGATGGTGTTGATGATGCTGACAATGATCCTGCGAATGAATTTAATACTAATGTCTCGTTAAATGGTGACACACTTCAGATTACTGATGGTGGCGGTACACAAAGTATAGATTTATCTAACCTTTCAGGTAGTGACAACCAAAATCTAACCGGTGCAACTCTTTCAGGAACTAACCTAACCATAGATATTGAAAATGGAAACTCAACTTCTGTTGATTTATCTACTTTACAAGATGGTGTTGATGATGCTGACAACAATCCCACAAATGAATTGCAAACTTTATCACTTTTATCTGGTAATACCCTTTACTTAAGTGTATCTGGAGATTCGGTTGTTTTACCATCTATTTCATTTATTGCTGGTGCAGGTATAGATATTAATTCTGGTATAATTTCTAATACTGGAGATGGAGATAACGATCCTAATAATGAGTTAATTTCTAATGCTGCATTAAGCCCATCCAATGATTTTCTTATAATTGACGAAGGAAGCGGAAATTTTACAAGTATTGATGTTTCTGATTTAAATAATTCTGGAACTGACAATCAAGATCTTATTGGTGCTTCATTAAGTGGAACTAACCTTACTATTGACATAGAAAATGGTTCTTCAACAACTGTTGATTTATCTTCTTTACAAGATGGTGTTGGAACCGATGATCAAAATCTTACTGGTGCAACACTATCAGGTAACAACCTTACAATTGGTATTGAAAGTGGAAGTTCTGCAACTGTTGATTT